>JALONJ010000019.1 GCA_025455045.1 Microscillaceae bacterium
ACTAAAAATGACCAATTTTAATTTGGAAAAACGCCCAATTGGTAAAGTCTTTAAGATTAAATTTTCTTTGTAAAATATTGATAATCAAGTATTTATATTATGTTTTAGAGTTTTACAGAGTTTCCAACAGTTATTTATAAATTTTTTAGATTCTTTACATTTTTCAAAAGTTATTGATTAGGTTTCTTTTGAAAATTGGTTTGCTTTATAAATTTAAGACTATACAATGATAAACAATGATTCACAAATTGCTGATTATCAATGATTTAGGGTTTTGAATGTAAAATGCTTTGCTAAAGCAATGTGATTAGCAGGCTAAGTTATTGGTTAATTTGTTGATAATCAAATATTTAGCAAAAAATTGCTTAGTAAGGGTTCAATTTGGAAAATTGAACTACCCCATAATTGCGCGCCGGATGGAAGCCGTAAGGGAGAGACCCCGCCTGTGTGCGCCCGCCCCACTCCCTAGCGGTGGGTTTGCAAACCCACCGCTAGGGAGTGGGGCGGGCGCACACAGGTGAGGCTCTATACACGACAGCCGGAAATCGCGCCCTAATTTATATTCATAAACCATTGATTATCAGTATATTACAATTGACACCTTTTCGTTTGAGTAGGCTTGCGGGGTTTTATCTTGGCAATTTATTTTTACCTATACACGAAAGGGTTTAGCTTTGCGTTAAAATCTTGACTTAATTCCAAAAAAATGAAACCATATTTCCGAATTTTGTTAATTGTATGGAGCTGGTGGCTGATTGCTGGGGCGGTTTTTGCTCAAAAACCCGCCGAATCGTACCCTGTTTTTAGTTATACGCCGGTATTGTCGAGTATTCAAACGCCTATTTACTTGGGGGTGAAGGTGATTGAAGATGAAATCAACAAACGCTACCCCGATTTGCTCTACGAAATGAAGGACTATGATACCAAAGGCTCGGGGGTCTTTTCGGCAAAGGTGTGGAAGTTGGAAAAGATTGTGGTGTCGGGTGCCGAAAATACCAATCGCTTGCTTTCGCAAACTACGCTCAAGATTTGGATTAAAGGCGACTACCAAACTGAGGTATTGGGCTTGGCAGTGAGCTACCCGATTGAGCAAACTATAGCGATGAAGATTTGGGTAAGCTCGGAAATTTCGCTTACTAAGGATTGGCAGGTGCAAACCAAAACCAAAATCGAGAGCTACGAATGGCTCGAGAAGCCTACTTTGGACTTGGGCTTGGTCAAAATTCCGCTTACTTCGGTTGCCGATAGAATGATTAAACAACAACAAGCCGACTACACGCGCCAGTTTGATGATGTCGTAAAAAAATATTTGCAAATCCGCCCCCAAATAGAGCAGGCTTGGCGGACTTTTCAAACGCCTACGGCAGTATCGGAGTTTCGCAAAGACAGCACTTGGCTTACGCTCAAACCGAATGAGCTGGTAATCAGCCCTTTAGTATTTCAGGCTAATCAGGTGGTTACTTATTTGAAAGTCAAAACTTTGGCGGAGGCAGTGGTAGGCGACAAACCGGCGGCGGTCAAATACCAGAGGCTTCCGGCGGTCAAGCACGAAAGTTTGAATCAAAATGCCTTTGAATTTCGAATTTTGGGTAAAATATCGCGGGCTTTGGCGATTCAAAAAGCCAAGGAAATTTTTATGCCCGAAGTGTATGAATACAAAAAATACAAAGCCAAAATCACGGATTTGAATATTTATGGGGCTAATGATAAAATGGTGATAGAACTGGCGATGGAAGGAAGCATTGACGGCAAAATTTACTTGACCGGCAAACCCGTGTATGACCGCAAAAGCCAATTGATGCAGATTATTGATTTGAGTTATAAATTGGAAGGTACGGGGGCATTCTCGAAGTTTGCCGAGTGGTTGTTTCGTGGGCGCATCAAAAAACAAATCGAGAAAGCTATTGAAGAACCGGTCAATGCGCAGTTGCAAGCCATTCGCCAAGATTTGGAAAAGACCTTAGCCAATTATAACTTAGACAAAAATACGGTTTTGAAAGGCACTTTGAACGATTTTTATTTTGATAAAATCAGCCTTACTCAAGAAAATATTTTTAGTGAAGTATATCTCAAAGGCAATTTTACGCTTACCTTGTTGGGGTTTGAGTAGAAGCCCCCCTGCCCCGGAGGGGGAGTGATGCAAGTGCTTGACTATCAGGGAGTTGTGTTTTGGTTTGAGTAGAAGCCTCCCCCAGCCCTCCGCCAAAGGCGGAAGGGGGAGATAATACAGGTGCTTGATTATCAGAGATTTATATTCCATTTTGCCATTTCACAATAAAATCCCGATATGATGTTTGTAGATGAACCGATTCAATTTTTTGAAAATATCTTGTTTGCTACGTTTGGCAAAAATGTAGTCCTACGACAGTTTGAATTTGTATCGGGTGGTTGTATCAACACTACGGTAAAGTTGCAAACCGAATTAGGTAATTTTTTTGTAAAATGGAATAGCCAACCTCTGGAGGAAATGTTTGCAACGGAGGCGCAAGGTTTGGCAATTTTGCGCACTGCCGCCGAAATTCGGACTCCCGAAGTGATTCAGCAGGGCTTGTATGAAGACAAAGCCTATTTGCTGTTGGAGTTTATTGATTCTACTTTGCCCAATGCCCGATTTTGGACAGACTTTGGGGCGCGCTTGGCAAACTTGCACCAGCATACCCAAGCTCAATTTGGCTTGTCGTTCAACAATTACATTGGTTCTTTGCGCCAGAGCAACGAGTGGATGGCAAATGGCATAGATTTTTTTATTGAGAAACGCCTCAAAGTCCAAGCCGGTTTAGCCTTTTATAACGAGCAAATCAGCCGAAGCGAACTAGACAAATTTGCCCAATTGTATGATAAAATCCCGCATTTGTTACCCAATGAAGCTCCGGCATTGTTGCACGGCGACTTGTGGAGTGGTAATTTTATGATTGGTGTGGGCGGTGAGCCGGTTTTGATTGACCCGGCGGTTTATTACGGTTTCCGCGAGGCTGAGTTGGCATTTACTTATTTGTTTGGCGGATTCGATGAGCGTTTTTATGCGGCGTATCAGGCTACTTATCCGCTTTTGCGGGGTTGGGATGAACGCCTAGAGATTTATAATTTGTATCCGCTTTTGGTTCACGTCAATTTGTTTGGCAGAGGTTATTGGAGTGGAATTGAAAGGGTTTTGAAGAAATATTTATAAAGCTGAATGATAATACAGTGTGTCGGTGGGCTGGTTTGAACCTCGAGAAATTTTGAAACTTTGCTGAAAGTGGATAGAACGATTGTTGCGGAAAAACTCCCTTTTGCTTGTGTATAAAAACCCAATTGTAGTGGGGGCATTTTTAGAAAGTAAATATTTGCCAGACGCTCGAGGCGGAGAATTATTTTTCTAAAGAAACTAATTCATTGATAACCAATGTTTTATAAAAAATACTTAGCTTTTTTTTGCTAAAACAAATCTGCTAAATTCATCCATCAATACTTCGGACATTTTTTATAAGTACTTGATTATGAGTTAGTTATGCTATTTCAAATATTTTTCATAACTATCTGATAATCAAGCACTTAGCAAATAACTAGGAACTAGAAACCAGAAACTGTCCAAACTATTGCCATAAGACTTGTATTTTTTTAATAATGTTTCAAAATATTCACGTTAATTGATTAGCAACACAATGATTATTTACAACTCACAAAACTGGTATAAAAACATTATCAATTTTCATCGCAGTTATACAATTCAACAAATTTTTTACGGGGCATTTATGAGTGGGGTTTTTACTTTGGTAGTAGAGCTTGCGTATTATTTCGTAGCGTGGAAATTTCACCTCAATATCAACTTTAGCTCCTTGGTGGGGGTGGCTTTGAGTATTTTGCTGGTATTTAGAACCAATACCGCCTACGAAAAATGGTGGGAAGGTCGCCTACAATGGGGCAATCTTATGAACAACTCGCGCAATTTGGCAATGTTGTATCAGGCTATTTTGCCGATGAGCGATAGCGAAAATCGGGCTTTTTTTGCCAAACACCTCGCCAATTTTGCTTTCGCGCTCAAAGACCACTTGCGCAAAGGGGTAAATTTAGAAAGCCTGATTCATTTGAGCGAAGCCGAAAAAAGTGCCTATGCTCATCAAAATCACATTCCCAGTTTTATCTTGGCAACGATGTATATGCGTACTCAGCAAATCTATCAACAAAAAGAGATGTCGGGCGAAGATATTTTGAACATCAAACCTCATTTGCAGGCACTTACCGATGCGCTGGGGGCTTGTGAGCGCATCAAAAAAACACCAATTCCTTTTTCTTACAATGTATTTTTGAAATTATTGATTTCGGTGTATGTTTTATTTTTACCATTTAGCTTGGTACAAGATTTTGGTTTTTTGAGTATTCCGATTGTTATGTTGGTAACTTATACTTTTGCCGGTCTGGAGATGATGGCTGATAAGATTGAAGACCCTTTTGGCTTGGATTGCAATGACCTACCTACCAATGAATTGGCAAATGGCATCAAAAACAATGTATATGAAATCCTTTGTATCTTCCCCGAAGTCAAAGCCGAAGTGGTCGAGGTAGAGTTTGACAAAATTCATTAGAAATGATTACAAAATAAGGTAAAGTAATGCGTTGATCCGCCAGAGGCGGGCAAGTTGTAATGTGTTGATTATCAGTAATTTATAAAATTAATGAGCGATGATGTTTGTAGTTTTGGCTTTAGCTGAAATGAATCCTTCGGAACAAGAATAAAATAAAGTAAACAATTGAATTTATGAATTAATTGATAATCAATGGATTACATTAGCACATCAGCACATCTTATAATTAACTCATTACTTCGCCTAAAGCCGAAGCTACAAATTTTTTTATAAATTGTATTTTTTCTTATATTTTAACCAACTTGTAGCTATTTATTACTTAAAAGCTGATTTTACCACCAAGTTCACCAAGCAATACCCACCAAGGTTTACAAAGTAAATGGCTTTGTGGTAAAAGAAATGTACTATAAATAACTGAAAATCAATGAATTATAATACTGCTCCGTAGTTGTCAGTAAATTCAAAATATAATTTTTAATTTTTGGTTGTCAAACGCAAGGTTGGCGATAAAATTGTGAATACAAGTGGATATTTCTATAGTTTTACTAACTTAGGGCAAAAATTGTAGGTTTACTCCGCAGGCTAAGGAAAAGAATGTTTTTTTTAAAAAATTATATTGCAATTTGGCTACTTTTACTCTTATTGAATCAAATCACTGTTGCACAAAACATTGTTAAAATCAGCTCTCAACAATGGCATTATAACTTGGGCGACCAAGTCGAGGTATTGGAAGATAAGACTAAAAAAGTAAGTTTGGCACAAATTCGTGCCAATCCGCAAGCTTTTGCCTTCAAAAAAAGCGCGCAACCAATCCCAAATTTTGGCTACAGCCACGCGCACTATTGGTTTCGTTTTCGCATCAAATCATCAGACCTCGAGAATATCAATTGGTATTTGCATTTCAACAATCACTTTATTGACACCCTAATTGTTTATCAATTTACTGATAATCAATTGATTAGCACCAAACAAATCGGCGATTTGCTACCCTACCATCAGCGTTATTTAGATTATCGCACTTTGCTCATTCCGCTCGATTTACAAGCCCAACGCACTTATGAAGTGTATGTGCATTTTCGCGGTACATTTTCCAAACGGCTGCCGATAGAAGTCGTTGAGATTTCGGATTTTTTGGCAAAAGACCAGTACACGACCCTCTGGCAGGCGATTATTTCGGGGCTTTTTATTGCGCTTATTTTGTATAATATATTTTTGTATTGGGGCATCCGCGACCGTAGCTATTTGTATTATGTAGGTTATTTGTTGTGTTTTTTGTTGGTTCAGTTGGCATATACAGGTTTCGCCAATCAGTTGTTATTCAAAAACTATCCGGCTTTTGCCAACATAGCCTTCAATTTTTTGGTTTGTCCGACTTTGATTTTTTCCAATTTATTTGCCCTTTATTTTTTACAAATTCCGCAATACTACCCTATTATAGGGCGTATCATTGGCGTAGCCAATGGCTTGCTGGCACTGGTAAGTCTGTTATTTTTATATTGTATTATTGCCCCACATAATGTACTGATAACCAATCAGTTGGGAGTTTTGGTTGGGTTTCCGATGATTATTCTCATCTACATCGTCAGTTTTTTTATATTTTTTCGCAAATGTTACAATCCAGCGCAGTACTATATATGGGCTTGGGGAGCAGTGTATTTGGGTTTTGTTTTGTTTTTGCTCAAAACTATCAATTTATTGCCCAGCAACTTTGTTACCGAATACGGATTTCAAATTGGCTCGGCAGTCGAGGCATTGCTTTTGTCGTTGGGTTTGGCAAACCGAGTCAATCAAGAAAAGCAGGAAAAACTCCACTTATTGCGCGAAAATGAGGCGATTGTCCGCGAACAAAATTTTAAACTCGAAGACAAAGTCCGAAAACGAACCCACGAAATCAACGAAATCAATAACGAACTGCAACAGTTGAATGAAGAACTGTTGCAAATCAACGAAACCCTCCACGCCCAAAAAAGTAATTTGATTGAACTCAACCACGAAAAAGACGGCTTGATGAGTGTGTTGGCGCACGACTTACGCTCACCTTTGAACAAAATTCGCGGATTGCTTGAGCTGATGCAAGAAGAAGCCCAAATGACCGAAGAACAATTGAGTTTTGCCCAATTGATTGAAAATATTTGTAAACAAAGTACCGAACTCATTGAGGATATTCTTACGCTCAATAGCCTAAGCCAAACCCAAAATCGAGCTATGATTTCGATTGATTTGATTGGTTTTGTCCAAAAACATTTGGCTGATTTTCAGCAAGCCGCCCACAAGAAAAACATTGACATTGAGATACAAACCCCTGATAATGAGATAGTTATGATTAAAGGATTGAAAAATCATCTCAGTCGTATTTTGGATAATTTGCTATCCAATGCGCTCAAGTTTTCGTACTCCTGTACTACCATCAATGTATCGATTGGTAAAAACGAGCATTGGGCTTGGTTCATTATTCAAGACCAAGGGCAGGGCATCAAACCCGAAGAACGGATTCATTTATTCAAAAAATTTCAAAAACTTGCCGCCCGCCCCACCGCCGGCGAGAGTTCCACCGGCTTAGGCTTGGCAATTGTCAAGGCATTGATTGATGACCTCAAAGGCGAAATTGAAGTGCAAAGCGATTGGGGCAAAGGCAGTACTTTCAAAGTGTTTTTGCCATTGGTAGCTTAGGAATGAATAGTGAATAATGTAGAGTGAATAGTGAATAATGTAGAGTGAATAGTGAATAATGTAGAGTGAATAGTGAATAATGTAGAGTGAATAATTTTTTAATCACTTGACAATCCGCCAGAGACGAACACGTCAATAGGTTATCAAAAAATATTGTACGCTTTATTTTATCAGGTGATAAAAACAGGCAGAATTACCCATCAAAACCCGCCGAATTGCCTACTCCAAAAAACAGGCAATTCGACCCTTTTACATCTCCTAAACTGCTGGTACTTTTACTACTCAATAAACACCTTGTGCGACTTTTATAAAAAAATTACTATTCCCCCAAAAAATGATTGAAATTGATGAAAAAAACCAAACCCTTCAAATCGTAATTAACTCCGAACACTTTGGCAAAAACGCCCACAAACTGCGCCGCCTGATTGCCGAAGAAAATTTTAAGCAAGCCCACGCCACCCAATTTGCCCAATTGACCAAAAAGGAAGTGGAAGTACTCAAACTCACCGCGCGGGGGTATGCCATCAAAGAGGTTGCTCAACACCTTAACATAGAGTATGAAACTGCTAAAACCCACCGCAAACACATTTCGCAAAAGATTGGGAGCAGAAACCTTTGCGATTTATGGAATTTTGCCCTTGCTTTTGACCTGATTTAGGGCGGGTAAAAATCCCCCTTTTTAGGTATTGCGAGGGTCTAAAAGGCAGTTTAGATTTGCCCAATCAATCAAAATCGGTTTACTCTTTTTTTAAAATTTTATAAGCTACTGATTATCAATGGATTATATATTTTAGTTGATTCCTACTTTTCAGGAAAATTGTAACGCAGGTTGTCTAGCCTGCGCGCGTAAGCGGCTTTAGACCATATCTGAGGAATTAGGAATTATTTAATTGCCTGATTTTCAATTGATTATGTTTTTAAAAAGTTTATTTTATATCTATTCCTAAGATAAACAATTCCTTTAGAAGTATTTTATTTATTTATGTAAATACTTGATTTTCAAGGGTTTGCAAGAGGTTATCTAAAAATTTTAGGACTTTCGCTTGGTGGCTTATGAGGACACAAACCACAGCATAGAACCATTTTATTTATGTAAATACTTGATTTTCAAGGGTTTGCAAGAGGTTATCTAAATATTTATAAAGTAAGGGTAAGGAAGGAGATACCCAACTTGATGGACAAAAATACGCCTTTGTGTGGGGCTTTTTTACCCAAAATCTCGCAAAAATACTCCTTTATGAGTATTGACAGGTATTGTTTTAAACTCGACCTTTGTAGTACGGCGAGCATTAAGTCTAATTTCTAAATAATTGATAATGAGGAGTTTAACTCGTTTAAACCTCCTTTATCTTCCTATATTCAGGTAAAAAAATGGGAGTTAAAGCGAGGTATCATTCCAAAAATGGTCGCTAAACCCCAAAAACTAGGCAAATCAAAAAACAGGCATAATTACCCATCAAAACAGGTAATTCTACCCTTTTTAGGGAAACATCGAGCAGATAGCTTTACCCAAAAAATAAAGGCATTATCGCTGTGAGAGCCTCAATCGGCTATTTTTTTATAAGTATTTGATTATCAAGGAATTACATTAAACTATATTTTTTATGAAACACACTTCTATCTTTTTTATGTTTTGGTTTTGGAGCTACTGGGGGCAAGCCCAACAAATCACGGAAGTAAATGCCGAGCTGGTCAAGCTCAAACGGAGTATTACCATTACCTATAATTTGTTGGCGGAAAACAAGCTCCACACCCGCCAAACCTTTGATATTCAGGTCTTTGTGTCATTGGACAATGGCAAAACCTTCCAAGGTCCTTTGGAATATGTAGGCGGCGATATTCGCGCCGTCAGTCCCGACATCAACCGCAAAATCATTTGGAACTTCTACCCCGAAATGCCCGAATTTGGCGGCGAACAGGTGGTTTTCAAATTAGAAGGCAAACTCAATCAAAAAGAAGAAGAAAAACGGATAATGCAACTCGGCACTACCTCGAGTGTGTGGCAATCGCTGGTATTGCCGGGCTGGGGAAGCAGTCGGGTACAAGGCACGCGAAATCGCTGGTACATCGGCGCGGCGGCTTACGGGCTGGTGGGTTCGGGTATTTTTTTGAAACTAAGCGGCGACCAAAACTACCGCGATTACCAGACTAACCAAAACCCCGAAACCGCCCGCACCACGCTCGACAAAGCCCAGCAACAACAAAAACTCTCGCAGTACTTGCTCATCGGCGGAGGCGCGCTTTGGCTGGGTGATGTAGTTTATACCCTGATTCGCGGCAGCAAAAACGACGGCTTGCAAAAGGAAATCATCAGTCGCAAAACTCGCCTTAGTTGGCATTGGCAGGGCAATGGCGGCGGAATTAATTGGAGGTTTTAAATACAACCTCACCCCCTGCCCCCTCTCCTACTGAGAGGGGGAGTTCTCGAATCTCCTCCCTGTATTTCTTTCCCCGCCTCTGGCGGGGGAAACACAAAGGGGGCTGGGAGGTCGGGAGGGGTTGTATTCAGAACTTAACAGCCCTAGCTCCGAAGGAGGGGAAGTCTTAGAAAGTTCCCCCTCCTTCGGAGGGGGCTAGGGGGAGGCTTCGGGGGCTAGGGAGAGGCTTCAGACTCTAAAAAAACACAATTTTGAAATTCATTTACAAACTTTCATTTCTTATGAAAAGACGATTATTCATCATCTTAACCCTCATCATCAATGGGTTAATTGCCTCACTATTAAGCAGTTGCGAGGAGTATGTGCAACTCAATTTGGTCTTTACGGGCAAGGTGGGCAACCCTACCGACAAAACCGTGCAAGTGGAGGGAGTAGTGAGCGACCTCAAAAGCCCCCTGCTCGAACACGGGCATTGCTGGTCCACTAGCCCCCAACCGACTGTCAATGACTTCAAAACCGAACTCGGACCGCGCAGCGAAGCCGGAACTTTTGTGAGTTTATTGACGGATTTGAACCCCAATACTTTGTATTTTATTCGGGCTTATCTCATTAGCGAAACCGAAGTGCGCTACGGCGAGCAGTTGAGTGTGCAAACCCTGCCCCTGCAAGTGGGTATCAAGGAGTTTCAGGCGAGTACCGAAGGTTTGTCGGATATAAAAGCAAGTTCGGCAACCGCCAAAGGTAAACTCCTGACCGAAGTAAGCATCAACCTTGCCCAATACGGGCATATTTGGGCTACCCAAGCCACGCCTACCCTGAGCAACAACTCCGGCAGTACCAACCTCGGGGCATTGCCCAACCTGAGCAATAACCGCGACTATTCGGGGGCGATGACCGTCCTCAACCCCAATACGCTCTACTACTACCGCGCCTACGCGGTGGACAATACCAATAAAGTGTATTATGGCACGATTCGACAATTTACAACTCCCAACTAAAACTATTAACTAATTGAAAAAAATGAAAAAACAATATACATTTCTGATAATACTCCTTTGCCTCTTGGGAGGTGTGAAGGAGAGTTGGGCGCAGGGGAAGATTTATTTCAATACTTTTTACAATACACTGAATAAAATTGACCTAAACGGTACAAACAGAGAAACATTCTTTAAAGGAATTACTTTTCCAATGGATATAGCTGTAGATGCAACGAATGGTAAAATATATTGGGCTGACGCAAACAAAGGAGTAATTGAAAGGGCAAATTTAAATGGAACTGATAAAGAGATAATTCTCAAATTCACTGACAGTTTTACTCAAGGAATTGCTTTAGATGTAGCTGGAGGCAAAATTTACTGGTGTTTAAAAACACCTGGTGGAGGGTATGTTCAAAGAGCAAATTTAGATGGAACCAACTCAGAGGATTTAGTAAGCGGATTAGGAAATATCAATAAAATAGCTTTGGATGTAGCCGGAGGAAAAATGTATTGGACAGATGAAACCATTGGTTCTGCAAAAGTTCAAAGGGCAAACTTAGACGGGACTAATGTGGAAAATATCATTACTGCCGGAGGTAATCCATTTGGTATAGCCTTAGATTTAGTTGGGGGAAAAGTTTATTGGAGTACCGTAGATGACCGCACTATTCGTAGAGCCAATTTGAATGGAAGTAGTATGGAAACATTATTATCAACTGGTGGCGCAGGTGTTGCCTTTTCTTTAGCGATTGATAATACTACTAATAAGCTATTTTGGGTGCTTGGTGGAGTAGTAGATAAAATTCAAAGAGCCAATTTGAATGGAACATCTGTTGAGGATATTGTAACAGATGCAGGTGGCAATTCTGGGGAAACTCCTTTTGGTATTACGCTTGACAAAATCAATAATAAGATCTATTGGGTAGATTTTGTTAAAATTCAAAAGGCTGATTTAGCCGGTACAAATGTTCAAACCGTTATCAATCGCATACTTACTCCTGTAGTGATAGATTTAGATTTGGAAGATAACAAGATTTACAATTGTACCCTTGGCTTTAACAAAATTCAGCGGGTCAATTTAGATGGTACGAATCCCGAAGATTTGGTTACAGGTCTAGGAAATAATAATGTTATGAAATTAGATTTACTATCAGACACCAAAAAAATATATTGGACTATTACGAATGGGACTGTTGGAAAAATCCAAAGGGCAAATTTGAATGGTTCAGATGTGAAAGATGTGGTCATCAATTTAAAAGACCCAAGAGGAATGGGCATTGATGTAGATGGAAATAAGATTTATTGGGCTGATTTTGGGTTAAAAAAAATCCAACGTGCCAACTTGGACGGAACAGGAGTTCAAGATTTAGTAACTGCTAATTTGGATAATCCTATTAGTATTGCCTTGGATATTCCTAACCAAAAATTATACTGGACAGATTTAGGTGTAGGAAATAACACAGGTAAAATCCAAAGGGCGAATTTGAATGGAACTGGCGTACAAACTTTAGTTTCAGGCGTTCCATTTCCCGGCGGACTTAAATTGGATTTAAGTGCCGGAAAAATGTATTGGGTCGAGAATAACGGTAGTATCATTCGTCGAGCAAACTTAGATGGTAGTGGAATTGAAAATGTTTATACAGAATCAACCGCAGGTGATAGAATATTATCTTATGCCCTTTGCCCAGCAGCCAAAGTATCTATCCAATCCGACAAAGGTACTTCAGTTTGTGAAGGGGAGCAGGTAACTTTTACGGCTACTCCGATGAATGGAGGCAGTACACCTACCTATCAGTGGAAACGGAATGGTTTTTTTGTGGGAACAAACAACCCTACTTACATCCCTTTGAATCTTCAAAATGGCGAAGTAATAGAAGTAGTAATGACTTCTAAGTATGAATGTGCAGGGGTAGCCAATTCCAATCAAATCACCATAACCGTCAATCCTGTGCTTACGCCTTCGGTTACTATTTCCGTACCTGCGGGGGCAGTTTGTGCAGGCAAGCCGGTTACTTTTCAAGCTGTTCCGGTCAATGGCGGAAGCAATCCGATCTATCAATGGTTCAAAATCATCAATGGTACACCTACGGCGGTGGGGAGCAATAGCCCTTTTTATGAATCATCGGCTTTGAATGAGGGCGATAAAATCCAAGTGCGACTTACTTCCAATGCTTCTTGTGCTACAGCTCCGCAAGCTTTGTCGGATATTTATACAGTCAGCCTTACCACTACACTTACCTCCTCGGTCAATCTGTCTGCCAATATCAGCAATGGCGAACCGATTTGCAATGGTACGACGATTACCTTTTTTGCCGAAGAAACCAATGGTGGTTCAGTACCTCGCTACATTTGGGTCATCAATGGTGTAATCAAAGACACGACATTTGTTGCCGAATACACCACCAGTGCCTTTGCCAACAATGCCGTCAATACAGTTTCAGTCCGGCTCTTGTCTTCTTACCCTTGCCTTACCAATGCCAACCCAGTCAATTCTGCCAATTTCACTTTTAGCACTCGGACTGAGGTGGTGCCGGCAGTGGGCTTACAAGCTCTCTCTACCAATACCATTTGTGCCAATGAGCTGGCGAGTTTCAAAGCAAATCCCAATGGGGGCGGAGTAGAGCCACTGTATCAATGGTTTGTCAATAATATATCGCAAGGAGCTGCTTCTACCAACGAAATATTTAACAGCACTAGCTTACAAGATGCTGATACAGTGCAAGTTACGATGATTTCGAGCCTTTCCTGCGCTTCGCCCAAAACCGTTAAATCCAGTAAAATTGTGATGCAAGTCAATCCTGCTCCCACCGTAGAAATTGCTTCCAATGTAGGCAATATTGTTTGCCAAAATACGGCGGTTACGTTTAGCCTCACTCCCCAAAATGCGGGTAACAATCCGACTTTTCAATGGCGACGCAATGGTTCGAACATTCCAAGTGCTACGGGCAATTCTTACACTTTCAACAATGTAACTTTGGGCAATGACCAAGATAATATTGATGTGGTAATGACCACTTCGGTCAATTGTAATCAATCCATTGTGGTATCTAATCCCATTAATTTACAAGTGATTAATAGCACTGCGCCCACCGTGGTAATCAAATCTCGCCAAGGGGCAGTTACTTGCGAAGGCAGCGAAATGATTTTTGAAATCGACCAAATCAATTTGGCTGACCCCAATGCCACCTATGTTTGGAAAGTAAACGGCGTAGCCACTCCCAATAGCAATGCAGTGGTCTTTAATGCCGGTATTTTGCAAAATGGTAACACGGTGCAGTTGGAATATACTTCGGTCTTGGCTTGCGCCAATCCCAAAAAAGCCAATTCTAACACCCTCACTATCAATACTCAAGCCCTCAATCGCCCCGAAAGTCTTTCGGCAACTTCGGTGGGTATCGGGCAAGTAAACCTCACTTGGGAAGACAAATCAAGCAATGAAACCCGCTTTGTGATTGAACGCGCCGTAGGTACGCCTCAAAATTTTCAGGTGCATAATTTTGTGTTGGGCAACCAAACCAGCTTTATTGATGGGGTAGGCTTGCTACCGGCTACCAATTATTATTACCGAATCCGCGCCACCAACGACAACGTAAATGGCTGTGTATCAGCCTATAGCCAAGTAGTAGGCGCAATTACCGATAGTGGCGATTTAGTAACCGGCGTAGGCAAAAACAGCGAAAAAATCATTCGGGCTTATCCCAATCCAAGTGCGAATGGCGTATTTCGTTTGCGGGGTTTGGGCGATTTGGAGGGCAAAGTGGAGGTTTCAGTGGTCAATCTTTTACAACAAAGCGTGCTTTCGCAAAAGGTGGACAAAACTGCCCAAGATACCGAGTTAGACTTGGATTTATCGGCTCAAAATAGCGGAATTTATTACCTCAAACTGACCGTCAATCAAAAAACTTGGGTCGTAAAACTGATTAAAAATTAAGCTTACAAACTTCGGCAAAGTTCTAAACTTTGCCGAAGTTAAAAATCATAAGTTATTGATAATCAACTCTTTGCGTCTTAGCGTCTTTGCGCGAAAATCATAAATGTATAGCAGTATTAAAAATCATAACTCATTGATAATCAACTCTTTGCGTCTTAGCGTCTTTGCGCGAAAAATCATAAATGTTTAGCAGTATTAAAAATCATAACTTATTGATAATCAATTAATTATAAAAAAATTTAAAAAAATAAAATGAAAAATATTTTAATCCTACTTAGTTTTTGCGGGCTGTTGGGGCAGGCTTTTGCCCAAAACGCCGACTCTACTCGGCAACTCACACCCGAAACCAAAACTTTCTTTGCCCTCAGTGCACCCAAAAAATTTGAAGCCACTATCCAAGCCAATGACATAGATTTGCAATTGGACGAGGAAGAAAAAAAAGGTAAGTTCTACGCCCTATTCTTGGCGGTGCAAGACTACAAAGACACCCGCATCGCTACCCTTACACACCCTTATTTTGACGCTCAAAACTTGCGGGAGGTCATTGTCGAGAATTACCAATTTGCCAAAGAAGATACGCGCCTACTCAAAAATCCTACGCGCTCCGATATTCTTCGAACCCTAGATTCGCTGACTCGTAAGCTCACCCGACAAGACAATTTATTGGTTTTTTATGCCGGACACGGCTATTGGGATGGCGGTTTGGAAACCGGCTATTGGCTACCCGCCGATGCCCGCAAAGACGATAAGGCAAACTGGCTCACCAACTTTGAGTTGCTCAATTATCTCAAAAACATCAAAGCTCGCCATACCTTGCTGATAACGGACGCTTGTTTTTCGGGAAGTATTTTCAAAGCCACCGCCCGCGATTTTGGCGTAGAGCAAGCCGATGTAATGATTCAAAAACTCTACGACAGCCCCAGCCGCCGCGCGATGACTAGCGGCTCGCTAACCACTGTACCCGACCAAAGTGTATTTATTGAAAACTTGATTAAGCAACTTCGCAAAAACCAAGATTTTTATCTGCCGGCTACCGACTTGTTTGTTACGATTAAAAATCCGATTATCCGCGATTCGGAAGCCAAAGTTTTGCCCCAATACGGCGAACTCAACTTGCCCGACCACCAAGGCGGGGATTTTATATTTTTTAAACGGAAGAAGAAGTAAAATTGACTCTTTACCATTTTTCAGGAAAATTGTAACACAGGCTGTCTAGCTTGCTCGTGTAAATGAGTTTAGGCTTAGCATAAAGTTAGAATTTCCTGAAAATAGGCAAAGAAACTGCTGGGTTCTTCATCACTTTTTCAGAAAAATTACAAGGCAGGCTGTCTAGCCTGCCTACATAAACGAATTTCATTTTCCGATTTGGGATTTATTTCTGGAAAAAGTGCCAAGAGCTATAAATTCAAAAATTCGCCAATTCAAAAATTAAAAGTACACAAATAACTGATTATCAAGTATTTATTATTTTGCAAATACTTGAATTCGAGAAGTACTTTTAAGGCGTATAAAGCCGGCTTGCCCAGTCGATATAGCTGTCGGTTTCCTCACGCTTGATGTCGAAGTGGCGCGCAATTTCATAAATTACTTCTTTTTCTTGCACCACCAGTTTACCATCGACAAAGCAAAGGGCTACCAGTTCCATCAAAGCCGAAATTTTGGAACGGCGCGATTCAAAAACTGCGCAAAGGTGAGGAATATCCTCGGGTAGGTTTTCCATTTCTTCTTCCGAAAGTTCATTGGATATTTCTTCCAAAACCTCCATTTCTTGGTGCATCGATTTATACATTACCAATTCATTTTTGGCAATGATGTTATCGGCATAAATCACTTTTTTGGCTAATCCTAAAAATGCCAATTTTTCTTTGGCTGACAGTAAATTTAAAAACATAGCATTATTTTTTTGGAAAGCAAATTAGTAAAAAAACCTAAGTATTTGTAATTTGTGCAATTTTTTGTGGGAATTTATTTTGGCAAAATTGCTCAAGATGACCCAAATGAGCACAATTTATTTTAGATTTGCTCATTATTTTGGGTATTATCAGAGCCGTTTGGCGGTTAAATACTTGATAATGAAATGGTTAAAACCTATGCGCAAAATTTAATTTTAAATCTAAATAAAAATATGACCCAAGCCCTTACTTCGCAAATATTGATGATTCGCCCCGTAAGATTTGCCTTCAATACTCAGACTGCCGAAAGCAATTCTTTTCAAAATCCACAAGCCATTGCCGAAGCTGAAAAAACCCAAGCCCAAGCCCTCCAAGAGTTTGATGCAATGGTTGCCAACCTGCGCCAGCGAGGGGTGGAGGTATGGGTGTATAATGATACGCCGGAACCGCATACGCCCGATTCTATTTTTCCCAACAATTGGGTGTCATTTCATCAAGATGGTAAAATCATTTTGTACCCGATGTATGCTCCCAACCGCCGCTTGGAAAGACGCACCGATATTATTGAAGATTTAAAAGGTACATTTGCCGTCCAAGAAGTGGTAGATTTGTCGCATTTTGAAGCCCAAAATCATTTTTTGGAAGGTACCGGCAGTCTTATTTTTGACCGCGTCAATCGTATTGCTTATGCTTGCCTCTCGCCCCGTGCCGATAAAATGATGCTCAAAATGTTTGGCGAAAAATTTGACTACGAAATGATTATTTTTGATGCCCTCGACCGACAAGGCAAGCCCATTTATCATACCAATGTGGTGATGTGTTTGGGCGATAATTTTGCCGTGATTTGCGATGAATGTATCCCAAATGCTCAACAGCGTGAAATTGTGTTGGACACCCTTAGCAAAACCGGCAAAGAGGTGGTGAGTATCACAATGACACAACTCGAAAACTTCGCCGGTAATATGCTCAATATCACGACTATCGAAGACGAACATTTGTTGGTGATGTCGGAAAGAGCGTATCGGTCTTTGAATGCCGAACAAATCGCCACTTTAGAAAAATATGCTACGATGGTTTACAGTTCATTGGCAACTATTGAAAACAATGGGGGCGGTAGTGCGCGTTGTATGATGGCAGAGGTGTTTTTGCCCAAGATGTAGGAAGCACCGGCTATCAGATAGTTTTGCACAGGCTATTTGGCAGGTCAGAGTCCAAGAAATTATTTTCTCAATCACAATATTTTAACGTGAATATTTTAAAAAATTATTAGAAATATACAAATCTAATTTATAAATTTAAAAGACTCATCTTAGAAATATAAATTAAATATTTTTTTTAAAATGCTGACTATCAATTTATCAAAATAATTTCTAGAAGTTAAAGAATTGTCAGACTTTCGAAACAGACAATTATTTGAGTTCTAAAAATATTAAAATTGTACAATTTATTTTTTTGAATATTAAATGATTTTTTCAAAAAAAATATTTTGATCAATATAAATATTCACCTTAATTTAATCATTTTCCATTTTATAAAAAAATCTCTACTTTAAACTTAGTAAAGTAGAGATTTTTTTCATAACTATCTCATAATCAATCACTTATACAAAAGCATATTTCTGAGCATTGAGCATCGAAACAGCTTTGGCTTCTAGTTCGCTGTAGCCCATTAAGTAAGTATCAACTTCGCGGGCGGCTTCGCGCCCTTCCGAAATTGCCCAAACTACTAAGGATTGCCCGCGCCGCATATCTCCGGCAGTAAATACTTTGGGGTTGGTGGTTTGGTAGTGTGGAGCTTTTACATTGCCTCGTTCATCGAGTTCTACTTCGAGGTCTTTGAGCATACCTTCAGCTTGGGGGTGCAAAAAACCCATTGCCAACAATGCCAACTCACAAGGGATAATCTGCTCAGTATCAGCCTTTTCTAGGAAACTCATTCGCCCATTATCGGTTTTGAGTTCTACTTCGACAATTTTCAAAGCTTTTAAATTACCGTTTTCATCGCCAATAAATTCTTTGGTTTGAATAGCCCAATTGCGCTCACAACCTTCTTCGTGCGAGGTAGAAGTCCGCAATATCATTGGCCAATTGGGCCAAGGCGTGGCTTCATTGGTATCTCTGGGCGGTTTGGGCATTAGTTCAATTTGGGTAACTGACTTTGCCTGCTGGCGATTAGATGTACCCACGCAGTCGGAGCCGGTATCGCCGCCGCCAATCACGACTACGTTTTTGCCGGTGGCAAAAATATCGCCGTTTTGATAGACATTAGCCGTATGGTCAATTTTTACCTCTTTGCCTGAAACTCGTTTATTTTGTTGGCTGAGAAATTCCATTGCAAAATGTACGCCTTTCAAATCCCGCCCCGGAATGGGCAAATCGCGCGGCACAGTCGATCCACCACACAACACAATGGCATCAAAATCTTCCAAAAGGGTTTTAGCCCGAATATTTCCCCCGATATTGGCATTGGTTTTAAAAGTAATTCCTTCGGCTGCCATTACTTCTAATCGCCGGTCTATCAGCTTTTTATCCAATTTAAAATCAGGGATTCCGTAGCGCAACAGCCCACCAATGGCATCGGCGCGCTCAAAAACCGTAACCGTATGTCCGGCTTTGTTGAGTTGCATCGCCGCCGCCAAACCCGCCGGACCGGAGCCGATGATAGCCACTTTTTTGTCGGTGCGAAACTTGGGCAGGTTAGGTTTCACCAAACCTTTGTCGAAGGCAGTTTCGATAATATAGCGTTCAATTGCCTCAATCGTAACGGCGGGTTTGTTGATTGCCAACACACAAGAAGACTCGCAAGGGGCAGGACAAATCCGCCCCGTAAATTCGGGAAAATTATTGGTTGAGATTAATAATTCATACGCATATTCCCAATTTTGTTCATAGACTGCATCATTAAACTCCGGGATAATATTGCCCAAGGGACAACCACTGTGGCAAAACGGTACGCCACAACTCATACAACGCGCCGCTTGTTTTTGCGCGGCGGCGTTCGATAAAGTAACTTCAATTTCTTGATAATCGTGGAGTCTTTCTTCAACTTTTCTTTTCGATGGATTTTCCCGTTGAAACTCCATAAATCCGGTCGGTTTTCCCATTGTCGTATAAATCCCCCCAACCCCCGAAGGAGGAGTTTAAATTAAATGTCAATGAGAGATAGGGGTTAAATCAGGAATCTCTCAAAATAATAATGTAATTCAGCCTGTTAGGCTGAAAGGCACAGCCTAACAGGCTGTGGTACAATGGCTCAAGTACAATCAAAGACTGTAATAAAATGTAATTCAGCCTGTTAGGCTGAAAGGCACAGCCTAAAGCGGTAATAAAATGTAATTCAGCCTGTTAGGCTGAAAGGCACAGCCTAACAGGCTGTGGTACAATGGCTCAAGCACAATCAAAGACTGTAATAAAATGTAATTCAGCCTGTTAGGCTGAAAGGCACAGCCTAACAGGCTGTGGTACAATGGCGCAAGTACAGCCTAACAGGCTGTGGTACAATGGTCAAGCACAGCCTAAAGGCTGTGGTACAATTTTTTGCATTATGGCAAAAACCATTTCACCATTTCACCATTCCCACCATCAAACCATTTCTTTTTGCAAAATTCCATACACAATTTCTTTATTTTCAATTTGTTCTAATAGACTAATGCCTTTTTTAGCCAAGGCTTTTTTGAAATCGGTAGGCATTACTTTGACAAACTGCTGAATGGTGGTTTCCCAATTTTCCAAAATAAATTTGGCTCTTTCCGATTGGGTGTATTCCAAATGATTTTCAATAAACAATTTTAAAATATTTGAATCTTCTTCGTTAATTGCCTCTAAATCAACCATTTCCTGATTCAGTTTATTTTCAAAATCACCACTTTTGTTCCAAATATAAGCTACGCCGCCACTCATTCCCGCGCCAAAGTTGCGCCCCGTTTCGCCCAAAATGATAACTACTCCGCCCGTCATATATTCGCAACCGTGGTCGCCTACGCCTTCCACCACGGTTTTTACGCCGGAGTTTCGCACGCCAAAGCGTTCACCCGCCATTCCGCGAATGTAAGCCTCCCCCGAAGTTGCGCCATAGAAGGCTACATTGCCCACAATGCTATTGGTTGATGGCTCAAAAGTGGCTTTCCTATCAGGATATAGAATCAATTTTGTCCCCGATAAGCCCTTACCAAAGTAGTCGTTGGCATCGCCTTCGAGTTCCATTGTCAAGCCTTTGGCACCAAAAGCGGCAAAACTTTGTCCGGCAGTTCCTCTAAATTTGAAATGAATGGTATCGTGGGGTAGTCCTTCGGCTTCGTATTTTTTGGAGATTTCATTAGAAAGCATAGTGCCTACCGAGCGGTCAATATTTTGAATCCTAAATTCAGCTTTTACATTTTCTAGGGTTCTGAGGGCGGGTTGGGCTTTTTTCATCAATTCCCAATCCAATACTTCGCTGATGCCGTGATCTTGTTCTTCTTGTTTGAATAATCCCACTTCCAAATTGACCGGCGGGCGATACAAAATGGTCGATAAATTCAAATTTTTATGTTTCCAATGATTGATATTATCGCGCACTTCGAGGCGGTCAGACTGTCCCACCATTTCATTGACGGTGCGGAAACCCAATTCAGCCATTATTTCGCGCAATTCCATTGCCAAGAAAGTAAATAAATTGACTACGTGTTCGGGTTTGCCGGTAAACAAGGCTCTTAATTCTTCGTTTTGGGTGGCTACTCCTACGGGGCAGGTATTCAAATGACATTTACGCATCATAATACAACCCGCCGTAACCAAAGCGGCGGTCGCTACGCCCCACTCTTCTGCGCCCAACAAAGCCGCAACTGCCAAGTCGCGCCCGGTACGAATTTGCCCATCAGCTTGGACTACAATTCGGCTTCGCAATTTATTTTTGACCAATGTTTGATGCGTTTCTGCCAAACCCAGTTCCCAAGGCAATCCGGCGTGGCGAATTGAACTCAAAGGCGATGCCCCTGTACCGCCATCGTGTCCGGCAATCAAGACCACATCAGCGTGGGCTTTGCAAACTCCGGCGGCAACTGTACCCACTCCGGCTTCCGAAACCAATTTTACACTAATACGGGCATCTCGATTGGCATTTTTCAAATCAAAAATCAATTGCGCTAAGTCTTCAATGGAATAAATATCGTGATGGGGCGGGGGCGAAATCAATCCCACGCCGGGCGTAGAATGACGGGTACGTCCAATCCATTCATCTACTTTGTGTCCGGGAAGTTGCCCGCCTTCACCGGGTTTGGCACCTTGCGCCATTTTGATTTGTAATTCGGCGGCATTGGTCAAATAATAACTCGTAACCCCAAACCGACCCGAAGCCACTTGTTTGATTGCCGAATTGAGCCAATCGCCGTTTTCGCGCTTTTTGAAACGCCTTTCGTCTTCGCCGCCTTCGCCGGAGTTGCTTTTGCCGCCAATGCGATTCATTGCAATTGCCAAAGTGGTGTGGGCTTCCCACGAAATAGAACCAAAAGACATCGCGCCGGTCGCAAAACGTTTGAAAATACTTTCAATGGGTTCTACTTCTTCAATGGGTATGGATTTACCGGACTTGAATTTGAATAAACCCCTGATAGTCAGGGCTTTATGGGTTTGGTCATCAATTAATTTTGAATATTTTTTAAATAATTGATAATCATTCTTTTTGGTTGATTCTTGTAATAAATGAATGGTTTGCGGATTAAAAATGTGTTGTTCGCCGCGTTGTTTCCATTGATATACTCCCCCTACTTCGAGGCGTTGGGTAAAATTGACTTGTTTTACATCAGGAAATGCCAAACGATGGCGAATCATTACTTCGCGGGCAATGTCATCAAGTTTCATTCCGCCAATCCGAGAAACGGTGCCGGTAAAGTGCAAATCAATGACTTCTTTATGAATGCCCAAAGCTTCGAAAATTTGCGCGCCGTGGTAGGATTGCAAAGTTGAAATACCCATTTTGGCAAATATTTTTAATAATTCTTTGCCAACAGCTTTGATATAATTTTTATGCAAATATTCTTCGCTCAATTCGGTTTCCAACATTCCTTTTTGCTTCATATAAGCAATGGTCTCGAAAGCCAAATAAGGATTGATCCCCGAAGCCCCATAGCCAATCAAAGTCGCAAAATGGTGGGTTTCCCACACATCGCCGGTTTCGACAATGATGCCCACATTATCGCGCAAGCCTTTGCGAAGCAAGTGGTGATGCACCGCCGCCATTGCCAACAGCGAAGGCACTTGAGCATGGCTGCTGTCAAAACTGCGGTCGGAGAGAATGATAATGGAAAAACCGTCTTCGACCGCGTGTTCGGCATACTGACAAATTCTATCCAAGCCTCTTTGCAAAGAACCGGCTTTGTCATCTGCCCGAAAATACATATAAATCGTTTTGCTTTGGAAGCCTTTGTGATCCAAATAACGGATTTTTTCCAATTCTTGATTGCTAAGTACGGGCTGGGTCAGTTCTAAAGTATGGCAATGCTTAGGCGTTTCGGTCAATAAATTTTTGGTAGGACCGACAAAGGAAAGCAAAGACATAATCATTCGCTCCCGAATGGGGTCGATGGGCGGATTGGTTACTTGAGCAAACAATTGCTTGAAATAATTTGCCAAATGCTGACTCTGGTTCGACAAAACCGCCAAAGGCGTATCCAAACCCATTGAACCCAAAGCCTCTAAGCCGGTAATTGCCATAGGTCCAATCACATATTTCAAATCTTCGGAAGTATAACCCGCCGAAATTTGGCGTTTGAGCAAGTTTTTTTCCTCCAAAGGTCTAAACTTGCCGCCGGGTTCGGGAACTTCTGCCAATTTGATTTTATATTGCTTAAGCCATTCATCATAAGGCTGTTGCGAACAAATTTGCGCTTTTACTTCTTCGTCCGACAAAATTCTGCCTTGTTCCATATCTACCAAAAACATTCTGCCGGGTTGCAAACGCCCTTTTTTGATGACTTTGCTTTGGTCAACTTCCAATGCTCCCGATTCGGAAGCCATAATGACCAAATCATCACTTGTAACACAATAGCGCGAAGGTCGCAAGCCGTTCCTATCCAAGGTTGCACCCACAATTTTGCCATCGGTAAACGTAATGGAAGCCGGTCCGTCCCAAGGCTCCATCAATGAAGCGTGGTATTCATAAAATGCTTTGCGAATCGGATCCATTTGCTCGTTGCCGTCCCAAGCTTCGGGAATGAGCATCATCATCACGTGCGGCAGTGAGCGACCACTCAAAACGAGCATTTCAATCACATTGTCCAAATTAGCCGAGTCGGATTGTGCCAAATTGCACACCGGGTGAATCATCTCGAGTTCTTCCTTGCTGAAGAACTGCGATTCAAAATCGGTTTCGGCGGCACTAAACCAATTGACATTGCCTTTGACGGTATTGATTTCGCCGTTGTGAGCAATGTAACGGAAGGGCTGGGCGAGTTTCCATGAAGGGAAGGTATTGGTCGAAAACCGCGAGTGAATGACTGCCAAAGCCGAAACCACATTTTCATTGTGCAAATCCGGGAAATAAGGGCGGACTTGATTGGTGGTCAATTGACCTTTATAAACAATGGTTTTGTACGAAAGTGAGGTAAAATAAAACTCCCCGCGCAAGCCTTGGACAGTTTCGTTGATAATGCGGGTGGCATAATTGCGAAGAATAAACAATTTGCGCTCAAACCCCAATAAATCAGTAATTTGGGTTGGACGTTTGATAAAAACCTGCTCCATTTGAGGCTCGGCATTGACGGCACTTTCGCCAACTGTCTGATTATCAGTGGGTACGGCACGGTAGCCAATTAGCTCGAGTTTTAGTTTTTTGATATTGCGATTGAGGGTTTCCCGACATTCTTCTCTCAGTTTTTCATCGCGCGGAAAAAACACCATTCCCACGCCATATTCGCCATAAGGGGGCAAATCTAAGCCGAGTTTAGTACATTCATCTAAAAAAAACTCGTGGGGCACTTGAATCAAAATCCCTGCGCCATCGCCCGTATTTGCCTCGCAACCACAGGCACCGCGATGCTCCATTCGCGTAAGCATCAAAATCGCATCTTCAATAATTTGGTGCGATTTGCGCCCTTTGATGTTGGCAACAAACCCGATACCGCAGGCATCGTGTTCAAATTCAGGGTGATAAAGTCCTTCTGGTAAGTGGCAGTCTTGATTGTTCAGCATCTTGAATTAGTACAATTTTTTCAATAAAAAATTAATTTTTAGAGATGTTACACCAAAGCTAAGTTTGGATTTTGTTGATTAGTCGGAATAAAGGATTACAAAAACAATAGTTAGGATATAAAATTCTGTTTTTAGGGTATTTGTTAAAATAATATTTATCAAATCGAATAGGGAAAGATAAATTAATTATTTGAAAAAATGCAACAAAGTGGCTTAAAAAAAATTATTTTTTGATTTTATTTACAATTAATCTTCAAATAATGCAAAAAATTAATTACCAGAAAAATAATTTCTTGTGGATATGAGGCAATTATAGAAATTGAAGCTAGGATAAAATAAAAATAAAAAACACAAATAAAATTTGGGTTTTAGCCAAAAAATTATAATCTTAAGCCGGTTTAGCCAAATGAATACGCGTTTTAACTTGAATATTCTAAACAATAGCTCGGGCAGTTTCTAAGCCGCTTGCCCCCGAATGAGATTTAGTTGCGAGTTATTTACTAAGTGCTTGATAATCAGATATTTACACAAAAAACCTAAATTAACATAACTTGTTGATTATCAATTACTTATAAAATTGTCTGAAGTATTAAAAAATATAATTAATTGAAAATCAGGTAATTCAACAATTTCTAATTATTGATTCCCAATTCCTAAGAGACAAATTGCTCATTAAATCAATAATTCCGTTATTCATTAGTTATCTAATCGGCTACATAATCCGCCAAATACGCATATTTAGGCATTAGTTTGCCGGCGCGGGCAATCGTGGCATTTTCCAAGAGTCGGTCTTTGTCGCCTTTGAGCAATGCCGGAAAAACCCACTGCATCAATTGTTCGCCAAATATTTCGGAGGCATCAAGTGGGAGTTCACAAGGCAAATTATCCACTGCCATTATGGTAATGTTGCGCTCGTGGCTAAAAGCCGGTTCTTCGCTTTCGGTAATCGGGTTGTAGTCGTAGCAGGCATCACCAATTTTAGTAGCGCGCAAAGTAGTAGGAATTGATCCCTCAATATCGCAAGTAATATCGGCTATGACTTTGATTTTGAAATCAGGTTCGCGGACATCAGCCTTGGTAAACAGTACTTCGGCTTTAGGATTCCAATAATGGGTTGAGATAAAAACATCGCTCACGCGCGTGTAAGGCAAAAAATCGGCACGGTAGCTTTCGGGGTGGGTATAAAAACCCAAATTTTCGCCCAAATCCTCGCGTTTGGGTACATAATAGTTGTCGGAGCGCAAAATCGTATAGACGGGTTCGTGAAAAGTATCGCGCAAAAACTCCTGCGGAAACACTTGCTTAATGCGCATCAAATCCAATACTTCTTTTGCGCCCTTGCCCACCCGACCGGTGCCGGTAACAACAATTTTGATGGGAGGCAATTGAATATTTTTAAATTGGTCTTTCATCTCTTTCAAATCGCGGCATTGGTAAGCCGGTTTCAAGTCAAACAAGCCCAAACGCTTGCCAAAAGTCAAAACCGCATTGTAAGTACCCACAATACCGGCAAACCGCCCAAAAGCTACCACCCTACTGCCCAACTCGTCGGTCAAGCACTCATAATCAATCAGGGTAATGTGGCGGCGCAGGATTTCGCGGAGCATTTCTCGATTATAAGCTTGTTTTTTGATGGTGTGCGAAAAGAAAAAATAGGTTTTATTGGGCAATAAATCTTGAATATTGACTTCTTTGATGCCCATCAAAACATCGGCATCGCTTACATCTTCTTGCACTTGCAATCCCAACTCGGCAAACATTTGGTCGGATATGCACCTGACCGAGCTTTTTTGAATGACAAACTCCAAATCAGGATTGAGAATGTGCAATTGTCGACATTGCCAAGGCACAAGCGGCATACGGTGGTCGGGTGGGGTTTTGCCTTCCCGAATAATGGCGATTTTCATACAGTTAGGTGCTTTCAGAAATGAATAGGGCAATGGGCTAATTAGAGATTAAAAAATGAATGAATCAGCCCAATTGGTCGCAAAGATACAGCAAGCGAGTGGGATTTTTGAAAAAATCATTGGTAATAGTTCGCAGTGGGGCGGATATTAAGTTTTGAATTTACCTATAAAATGTTGATAATCAATGAGTTGTAAAAAATATTAGGTTCTTCACCACTTTTCAGGAATTGCCGAAGGCAATTCCTGAAAAGTGGTGAAGAACCTAATATTAGTTCTTTGCCCGTTTTTAGGAAACGCTATCTTTATTCTAAGTCTCAACTCATTTGCGCGGGCAGGCTAGACAGCCTGCATTACAATTTTACTGAAAAGTGGCAAAGTAATGAGTTAATTATAAGATGTGCTGATGTGCTGATGTGCTAATGTAATCCATTGATTATCAATTAATTCATAAATTCAATTGTTTACTTTATTTTATTCTTGTTCCAAAGAATCAAAACATTGAATTATTTTACGCTTTATCTTGAAATGGCTGAAGGCAATTCCATTCTATTTTGAAAAATTCTCAGTTTTAAGTTTTTCTTCATTCCGGCAAAGGTGCAAAGAATCAAGGTTTTTTGATAAATACCTGATTATCAGCATTTTGAGTTCTCGATTTACCAATCCAACGGTCGAATAGAGGTGATACCCGCCCGCGAAGTACTCAGGCTCGGATTGCCGGCATACAACACCTTGCCCACGCCATTGACTTCAGCCCGCAATTGTTTTTGGGCATTGACTTCTATAGTTCCCCAGCCGCTGATTTCCGCCCGAGCATAATCACCATTGAGTTGGCTGGCGTGGATTTTGCCCGAACCGCTCAAATTAAAAGATTGATAATCGGCTTTGCCACTCAAATTGAGCAGACCATAACCGGCAACCGTAACTACCAAGTCTTTGACTGCTAAATTGAGATAGGTTTTGGCAAAACCATTGATATCCAACTTGAGGCGTTCTAGCTCGAGGGTGTTTTGGCTCTCGATGTTGGCTTTGCCATCAATTTGAATCGACTCAAGGTCTTGATAGGTAAGATATATGCGAATATTTGGGTTCATCACCCCTGCCCGTATAGAACGAATATGCAATTCTTCGCCTTTGATTTCGGCACGCACGTGATTCAAAATATCTTGTTCTTTGACCTCAATGCGCATAGCCTCTTGCGTACCTTTTTGCAAAAAGATATGGGCTACTCCACTCAAGCGAATTCGTTTGTAAGTTGTCAAATTTTGCTCGGCAATGTACCAAGTTTTATGGCGTGAAGTGGTTTGCGCAAATACAAAGGGAATATTTAGGATAAATAATAGACAAAATAAGTAAGTTGTTTTCATTTGGATTATGGCGTTTTATACTGATGACACTGCTAAGACAATTAAGGTTGCACAAACCCCTAGGGGTTTTAGAAAAAAACTTCTTTTTTTTGCTGTATATTTGCTCAAGCTTAGGATTGGCGATAAATTTTAAATACCATATTCTAATGATAAATATTTGATAATGAATAAGTTATACACTTTAAGACGGCTCTGATTACCTTTTTTTGAAATTATGATTGAAATTAGAAATATTAAAAAATCGTTTAACGGAAAGCCGATTCTAAAAGGCATTGACGGAGTTTTTCAACAAGGAAAAACCAATATGATTATTGGGGCAAGTGGAACCGGCAAGAGTGTATTGCTAAAGTGCATTGTGGGTTTGAACACGCCCGATGAAGGGGATATATTATACAATGACCGCAATTTTACGCAAGGCGACCGAGATTTGAAACGAGAGATTAGGCGCGAAATCGGTATGTTGTTTCAGGGCGGAGCTTTGTTTGACTCCAAAACTGTGGAGGAAAATGTGATGTTTCCTTTGGATATGCTTTCAAAAATGAACAAAAAAGAGAAAATTGACCGCGTTAATTTTTGTTTGGAAAGGGTTGGGCTGACACACGCCGCCAAGCGGATGCCCTCAGAAATAAGCGGCGGAATGAAAAAACGGGTGGGAATTGCCCGAGCGATTGTTTTGCAATCCAAGTATTTGTTTGTTGATGAACCCAACTCAGGGCTTGACCCTTTGACTTCTATCAAAATCGACAATTTGATTCACGAAATCACGCGCGAGTTCAATACTACCACCGTGATTGTAAGCCACGATATGAACTCGGTAATGGAAATCGGCGAAAACATTATGTTTCTCTATCAGGGCGAAAAACTCTGGGAAGGCACTAACAAAGACATTACCCACGCCGAAGTAAATGAACTGAATGAATTTGTATTTTCCAATAAATTATTGCGCGATTTGCGTACCCATTTGTAGTTTCAATAGTTCGTCAAGTTCCGAGTTTCTGGTTTCTAGCTCCAAGTTTCGGTGATTAAGTTGTTGTTATTAAATAATATTTAACTTATTGACAATCAAATATTTACGAGTCATTTATTTGGCAAAAGGGGTATCATGGATATTATTTAAAAAATAGGATTGGGTGAAAAAACTTAAAATAAATTTTACTTTCTATCTTGTTGATAAGTACCTGATTATCAGTTACTTATGACTAATATCATTTAGTTTACCCCAAAGTTCACTATTTAGGCACCAAGAAACCCAAAGTTCTTCGGGTACTTTGTGGGCATTTTCTTAGTGTTCTTGGTGTTTAAATAGTTTATTTTTGGATTA
>JALONJ010000326.1 GCA_025455045.1 Microscillaceae bacterium
TATTAAAATAATACAATTTTATTTTTGAAACAATTAATTTTTTGTCAAAAAGAGTGCATTTTTGTATCATAATTAGCTCATTATCCTCCAAAGGCGGACGTGGTCAAATAGTTACTAAAATATTCACGTTAAAATAACGTGAATATTTTTATAACTAATTGATAATCAAATATTTATGTTTATTTTTTGCGAAAATATATTTTTTGCAAATTTTAAATTCAAAAAAATGCTTTAAAATGATTTTAAGACAGCTTCTTAATGCTTTTGGGCTTGTAAGGATTTGATTAAAGCGATTTTTTCTTGAACTTTTTGGCGAATATAGGGAATTTGATCTTCATCGGGGAGATTAGCGATTTGCTGGTAGGCTTTTTCTTTCCATTCCCAAACCTCCATTTGAGCTTTAGAAATTTGATTATTCTCGATTTTCATCAATTACAAAAGCACTTATAAATGTCTGATAATAATTGGTTTTGATATAATTATCAAATAAATCTATTGTGGCGGCTTGATATTGAGGGGCATCATAGGCATACAAGAAATTAATAATCGAAGTATCTAAGTATATTTTAAGACTTTTTGCCATTATTTATTCAATTTAGTATTTAATTGATGACCAAATAAATACATAGAGAGTTTTAGCTTAGTATTATATAAGTGCTTGATAATCAGATGTTTATAAGAAAT
Organism: Microscillaceae bacterium; assembly: GCA_025455045.1. Lineage (GTDB taxonomy): Bacteria > Bacteroidota > Bacteroidia > Cytophagales > Microscillaceae > JALONJ01. Next base: position 685 of record JALONJ010000326.1, read on the forward strand.
ATAAATATTTATAACTCGTTGATAATCAATTAGTTATATGTTTTGAAGCGAAAGACCTAACATATTTTAAAACGATATAAATGTAAAATAATTTCTAATAACTCAAATATAAGTATTTTACAGTAAACCGGGCGCATTTCAAATTTACGCATTTCTTTTGCCTCACCCTGCCCTCTCCGAAGGAGAGGGTGATAGGTAGTAAATTTGAAATGCGCCCAGTAAACCTTATATGTATTAACTAATCATAAAGCAATATTTCATCAAAAAAATACTAACCGAACCTAAAAACTGATTAAAATGAAGCCTCAAAAAACAACTGCCGAAGATATTAGACTACAAGAAAAAAATGAAGCCAAAAAACCTTGGTTGCGTTGGGGACCTTACTTGAGTGAACGCCAGTGGGGAACAGTACGCGAAGATTATAGCGAAAACGGCACGGCTTGGGATTACTTCCCGCACGACCACGCCCGCTCGCGTACCTATCGTTGGGGCGAAGATGGCATTGCCGGTATTTCGGACCATCGCCAACGCCTCTGTTTTGCTTTGGCTTTGTGGAATGGCAAAGACCCCATTTTGAAAGAGCGATTATTTGGCTTGACCGGCACTGAAGGCAATCACGGCGAAGATGTCAAGGAATTGTATTACTATTTGGATAGCACGCCTACGCACTCCTATATGAAACACTTGTACAAATATCCGCAAGTGGAGTTTCCGTATGCCGATTTGCTGCATATCAACCGCAGTCGCTCGAAGCACGAAGGGGAGTTTGAAATTTTAGATACCGGCATTTTTCACGAAGGCAAGTATTTTGATGTATTTACCGAATATGCCAAAGCCGATGCCGAAGATATTTTGATTAAAATTACGATTCATAATCGCGGGGCAGAACCTGCTGATATTACCGTTTTGCCTACGCTTTGGTTTCGCAACCAATGGACTTTTGGCGATTTGGCAGAAAAACCGAGTATTTGTTTAGAAAAAAATGGACAAGATTTTGGCTCCGTCAAAACCCAACACGCCAAATTGGGCAGTTACCATTTTTATTTTGAATCAGCCGAAAAGACCTTATTCACTGAAAATCAGACCAATACCGAAAGGTTATATAATTTCCCCAACCCAACGCCTTTTGTCAAAGATGCTTTTCATCGGGCGGTCATTCACAATGACTACGATTTTTTAGACCATAACACCGAAGGAACTAAGTTTGCACCTTGGTATCGTTATCATATTCCGGCGGGCGAATCGATTGCCATTCGTTTGCGTTTGTCAAAAGATAGTTTAAAAAAACCCTTTGGAAATGAGTTTGATACAGTTTTTCAAAGGCGTTTGCAAGAAGCTGATGAATTTTATCAACAATTTCAAAAAAGTAATGATGCCGATTTAGCCAATATTCAAAGGCAGGCTTTTGCGGGAATGTTGTGGTCCAAACAGTTTTTTCATATCGATGTGGCACGTTGGCTCCATGGCGACCCCGGGCAGCCTGCCCCGCCCGAAAAACGAAAATTGGGGCGCAACCACCAATGGAAAACCCTTTATAATGAGGATATCCTCTCTATGCCCGACAAATGGGAATACCCTTGGTTTGCGGCTTGGGATACGGCTTTTCATTGTGTGCCTTTGGCAATGGTAGATATGGAATTTGCCAAAGACCAATTGCTTTTGTTTTTGCGCGAGTGGTATATGCACCCCAACGGGCAAATTCCGGCTTATGAATGGGCTTTTGGCGATGTAAACCCGCCAGTTCACGCTTGGGCTTGCCTACAGGTGTATAAAATGGAAGAAAAAAAAACCGGCAAAGGCGATATTGATTTTTTGAAAAGGATTTTTAAAAAACTGATTCTCAACTTTACTTGGTGGGTCAATCGCAAAGACAAAGACGGCAACAATGTGTTTGATGGGGGTTTTTTGGGATTGGATAATATCGGGATTTTTGACCGCAGCAGTCATATCCCCGGCGGCGGGCATTTGGAGCAAGCCGATGGTACGAGTTGGATGGCAATGTACTCTTTGAATATGCTCGAAATGGCTTTGTTGATTGCCCAAGCAGACAACACCTTTGAAGACATTGCCTCGAAATTTTTTGAACACTTTGTGCATATTGCCGAGTCATTAAATCGATTGGGCGAAAATTGGACAGGGGCTTGGGACGAAGACGAAGGCTTTTTTTATGATATATTGGCTTTGCCCAACGAAAGATTTATTCCCTTGAAAATCAGGTCTTTAGTGGGTTTATCGCCCTTGTTTGCGGTGTTTGATTTGAAAAAAACAATGATTGACAAATGTCCCGAGTTTTTCCGAAGATTGAAATGGTTTAAAAACTATCGCAATGCCCACGGCTGGTATCGGGCAATTGAAGATTTCCAAGAAAATGATGATTTATTGCTTTCTTTGATTCATAAAGATAAACTCGCCAAACTCTTACAAGCTATGCTCGATGAAGACGAATTTTTGGGGATTGGCGGCATTCGCAGTCTGTCCAAAATCCACCAAGACCCTTATCTAATCAACATTGAAGGGCAAAATTTTGGGGTAAGTTATGTGCCGGGTGAGTCGGATACTTATTTGTTTGGCGGAAATTCCAATTGGCGCGGACCGATATGGCTGCCGATGAATTATTTATTGATTCAATCTTTACGCACGTATGGCGAGTATTACGAAAGTGAATTTAAAGTCGAGTACCCCTTGGGTTCGGGCAAATATCTTTGTTTGCAAGAAATTGCCGATGAACTATCTTTAAGATTAATCTCGATTTTCCAAAAAGATATAGAGGGCAAACGCTTGGTAAATGGCAAGGAAAGCATTTATCAAACTGACCCACACTTCCAAGATTTGGTTTTGTTTTATGAATATTTCCACGGCGACAATGGGCGGGGCGTGGGGGCTTCGCACCAAACCGGCTGGACGGGCATAGTCGCTGAATTGATTGATAAATGTGGGTGGGAAAAAGCCCGCTAAACTTCGAAGGGAGATAATTGAAAAAGTTAAAAAACTGGAAATGAGTGAGTTGAGGATTTTGTTATGTAGGCAAAAATAATTTTACGCTGAATTATCATAACATATAATAAGCCCATAATCACTGATTTACAAAAAAGTCATGGTGATTATCCATTTACTTTTAGTGGTTTGTGTTCGCACGAACCACTATTTTTTTTAATTTTTATTGGGCTAATTTTGAAAAATTTAGCAGAAAACCCAAATTTAATTTTTTTTTTTTGCAAAAAACTTATAGAATATTTGTTTATTACAATTATTCTTTTTAACATTGTTATATAATTAAATCCTAGTTTCTATGAACAAAATCCTAAACGTGGGCTATTTCAAAATAGCGATTTTATCCAAAAAATTTTATTTATTTATCCCTAAACTTCAACTAATTGATGCAAGTAATCCAATCGTTTTGGACTAAGCCCGCCCTACTGCGGCAAGCTCAAGCTCCTACCAAAAACTGGAAAGAGTTTGGCGGCTGGACTACCCAAACCCAACATTGGTGTAGTTGGGTGCTATCGTGTATGACAGCTCGCCAACATTATCCCGTGCATTTGATAACCGATAGCAAGGGAAAAGAGATTTTGATTGATGCGCTTGAATTGCCTTACCAAAGGGTAAGCACTGCGCTCGACGAACTTAGTGAATTACATTCTGATTATTGGGCATTTGGCAAATTGTATGCCTATCAATGCCAAACTGAGCCTTTTTTGAGTGTGGATGCCGATGTGTATTTGTGGGATAGGTTACTGCCCTATATCGAAAATGCCGACTTGATTTGCCAAGAACACGAATACTTTGATGGGGTGCGCGGCTTGGTATGGCTCTACCCAGAGGCTATGCGGCATACCCGGGGTTTTGCCTTGCCTGATTGGGTAGGCAAAGTGGAGTATGCTTGCAATGCCGGCGTTTTTGGGGGAAAGAATGTAGCTTTTTTTGCGGAATTATGGGAAGCTGCCGAATCTTTTTTGCAACAAAACCACCTAAAAATGCAAGACCCTTTTCCGCGCGAGCTAATGAACATTTTTTGTGAGCAATACTTTGCTGCGTGCTTGGCAGCAGCAAAAGACCTCAAATTTATGACCATTCGGAGCGACTACGAAAACTGGGGGCAGGTGTTTGCCCGTTTCCGATATACCCACTTGATTCACCAAGGCAAAAAACAATTTGGACAACAAGTAGAAACCAAAGTAAAACAAACCTACCCCGAGTATTATGCGCGAATTTTGCAATATGAAAAAGAAATAAGTGTAACTCATTGACAATCAATAAATTATAAAAATACTATGGACAACTGGAAAAAACTCGCCCACGGGTATAAAGACAAAATCAAGGAGTTTGAGGAGTTGAGGGATAGCTGGAAAACAAACCAAAAAGACATTAAATTAAAACAGCTCCAAATCTACATCTGGACGGAGTATGCAACGGATAGCGAAATGCAACAAATAGCCGAATATACCTCCCAAATATATATCAAGCAAAAGCAAAAATATGGGCAACATTTGGGCGTTGTAGTAAAAATTATATCTAAGGAAGATCATAATAAAAAGATTGCTAATCGAGGGGCAGGCTATGGTAATTCTGAGGCTTGGGTGAGGATAGCTCAAGGATCTAATGGGGCAGGAGGAGAGAGTGTAGTTTTTGGTGATGAAAAAAAGGATGTTAGATTTGTTAATAACTATGTTTATTATGACCGAACTAATTATTCTGCTTTTTCATTATACAATACTGCTTATCAAGTAGCTCACGAAGCCCTTCATCAGCTTATTATACTTGCCATTTTTTATACTTATGGTAGGCAAAAATTATCAGTTTATAGGAGTACTGAAAGTCTATTTGGTTTTTCAAGCAAAAACTCCGATTCTCATTATAATGAAGTGGTTAATTTGAATATGGATGGAAAAATACTTGATTCCAGACAACCTTATCAACCAAGTCCAAAACTGAGAGATACTGAAACAATTATTCCAAACCATTTTTATCTTCTCGAAAAATATTTACTAGTATGAATAAGGAAATCGTTTTTTTGAAGGCTTATACTATTATTTTCTTAATCCTTGGTGGTTGTGAAAGTTCTGACTTGCGAGTAGTAACTACCAATTTTACCTTGACTATTTTTGAAGGTACTTATCAACCTGATTATCAGAAAATGACTAATCAGAAACAAGATCGGTTTCAAAGTAATTATTATCGATTCATCAAAGCAAAACTGGTAAATATTCAATCCAATAATCTTTATTTACTACTGAATGATTCTATTAGGTATAATCATTATGGTGCGTTTTTTAAAGGTATAGACATTGGAACTTCCTTGCATTTTAAATCTAGTACCGAAGTAGCAGTAATCAAAAAAATCGATTATGGAAAAGATATTGAATTTTATTTGATATATCCTAGTAAAATTAAAATGCCCTACACCACCAAATTTGCAAAGCTTGATTCCATAGTTTCTATTGATTCACTTGTGCTGTTCTTTCGCTACTCAGACCAACTATCACCTAATCAGCCAGACTTTTCTCCGGAAAGCAAAAATGTGAATATTATGTTATATTTTAAAGAAGATAAGGTTATAAAGGCGAAACTTGCTGAAGGTGAAAGCCTTGCACAATAATTTAAGTTTGACTTAACAATAGTTCGTTTAATTTCTAGCTCCGAGTTCGCTGGTTAGGTCTAAGTGTCTGGCAATCAAGCTCTAGCTAAAAGTAGTAAATTTTGTAATTCATTGATTATCAAATACTTATAAATTTATGGACAATTGGAAAAAACTCGCCCACGGGTATAAAGACAAAATCAAGGAATTTGAGGCGTTGAGGGATAGTTGGAAAACGAATAATACCAAAACAATACCCCAAGAAGATTACAACTCCTATGCTGTAAAAATTACTGGAAAGACCAGCATAGCGGTCATTCTACTTGATGCAGCCACCGATTGGGATATTGAATTTACTCAAAAAAACTATCCTAATTGGGATTTTATTGCAGGTTATACTTTCGATCATATAATGACTGATATAATTAAAGCTTGTAAATCTCAAAAAGATCCTTTGAGTATCGTCATTAGCACCCATGGTGTCTATAAAGGAGTGAATAGTTATTTTGGAAAATTAGTAAATTATTTGAATGATGCTGATTTTAGACGGGAGCGTAAGGAAAACTCAGGTTATGTAAATTATTTTTATAAATTAGGAGAAGTGCTTCCCCATTTTTCACAAATTTGTTTTGGTACTTGTCAAATTGGTGAAAATACAAGGCTGGGGCAAGAAATTACCAAAGCCTTCAACTCAAATGATACACCAGAACAAAAATATATTACGGTGTTTATGAGTGGAGATGGAAATAACCCAACTCGACAAATTTCTCAAAAAGGGATTTATTTAAATTACACCCTTTTGGTAGATAGAGGCATCACCTCCAAAGCAAATAGAGATTATGGTTTTGTTAAATTTGGGAAAAGTGATTTTGTTATAGGTGATAAAGTACCTAAGCAAATAGATCGATTTCCTGATTTAAAGAGTTATAAAACCTATGAACAATATTTGAATGCAGTGGATAAAGCAAACTTTATGTA
>JALONJ010000327.1 GCA_025455045.1 Microscillaceae bacterium
TATCAAGAGTTTCAGATTCTTCGGAGCTTCGCTCGGTAATTTCAGCAAGCTATCGCTTGGTTCATTAATGCTCAGAATCACTGAAATTGATAAATTTCAAAAAAAAGATTTTCATTCCTGAAAAGTGGTGAAGAACCTTAGGAATTATTTAATCGCCTGATTTTCAATTGATTACGTTTTTAAAAAGTTTACTTTATTTTGTATCTATTCCTATAAGAATGGTGAGATAATTTTTTGCCCGCCCAAAATTGCGGTCAAGTAATGAAGTTTGTTTTTTTAAGTTTGCAAAAGCCAGTGAATTTGAGCTTGCTCATAAAAAACTTGACGCGCTGCCAAAGTAGTTGCCAATTTTTGTAATAAATCCTCTGGTGAATCCGATAGATACAAAGGGCGAGCATTTTTAGAGTCTTGAAAAATTCTTTTGGCTAAAATTGCCAAGTCGGTTTTGAGGTAAATGCTCAATGATTTTTGCCTTATCAAATCCATATTATCAAAAAAGCAGGGTGTGCCCCCACCGGTAGCAATGACAGTATTGGTCGCTCGTAACGCCACGTGTAGGGCTTTTTGCTCGGATTGGCGAAAGTAGGCTTCGCCCGCCTCAGCAAAAACTTCGGCAATGCTTCTGCCTTCCAGCTTGACAATCAAACTATCCAAATCCAAAAATCGATATTGAAGGGTCTGTGCCAAGGCAATACCTAGGGTGCTTTTGCCCGAAGCCGGCATTCCGACTAATGTTATCAGCATAATAATTTCTAGTTAAAATTGCAACAATAGTTTGCGCTAAATTTGATACTCTACCCGTCAAAAGCAAATATTTTTAGGTTTAATTTTAACATATTTGTAAATAATTGATAATCAATGAATTACAAATAAGTAGTAGTAATACCATCTTTTTTAAATAAAATATCTCGAAAAATAGCTTTACTATTAAGAATATATAGCTAACTTTATACGATTTTATAGTAATTCTTCTACAAATCTACCATCTCATCTTAATTATTTTCACTAATCAATTCATTAAGTATGGTAGCCACCATTAAAATTAATGTTCCTGAAAAAATCTATGAACGCGACCCCGAACAAACCCAATTAGGGCGCAAAATTATCAATCATAGCATTCGCTTGATTGATGAATTGGGCTTTGAAGCCTTTACTTTCAAAAAATTAGCCACTCGCATCAACTCTACTGAGGCTTCTATTTATCGCTATTTTGAAAACAAGCACAATCTCTTGGTTTATTTGGTATCGTGGTACTGGAGCTGGTTGGAGTATCAAATTGACTACCAAACACACAACATCGGCGACTCCGAAAAAAAACTCAAAATAGCTATCAAAGTAGTAGCCGAATCGATGAAGCGCGAATCGACATTTTCTTATATCAATGAATCGGCTTTGTACCGCATTGTAATCAGTGAATCATCTAAAGCCTATTATACCAAAAGTGTAGATGCCGACAATCAAGAAGGTTTTTTTCGCAGTTATAAGTCTCTGTGCAAAAAAATTGCCTCATTTGTCCACGAACTCAACCCCGAGTATGCTTATGCGCACGCGCTCATTAGTACAATGCTTGAGTCAGCTCACCACCAAGTATATTTTTCACAACACTTGCCTTCTTTGACCGAACTAAAAATCCGCAATCAAGAATACGACCAAGTCATTGAATATCTCGAACACTTGGTATTTACGATGATTCAAAGGCAAATAAACAAGTAATGTATGAATTATAAGGTATGAGGAAGATATACAAAATAAAGTAAAATTTTTGAAAACATAATTAACTGAAAATCCTCCAAAGACGGACACGGTCAGGTAATTAAATAATTTCTAATTCCTGAAAATGTTTTAGGGGATTTTGAAAATACCTTTTTTCGGCTTTGGCGAAGTTTTGAACTTCGGCGAAGCTAAAATGATTGCTAGATAGGCACATCATACCGAGCCGGAGTCCGTTTTGTTTCCAAATCGCTTATTTTAATCGATTTGAAAAAAACGGACTTCTTGCCTATAAACAATTCAAGTTTTTTTGGGTTAAAACCTTGAAAAACAAGGTTTTACAATTATTTGATTGGCTTAAATTTATGAAAAAATTATTACTTTGCTTGCTTATTTTGGGGCATAATCTTGCGGCACAAAAACTGTATTTTCCCGATTTTGAATGGAAAGTCAAAGCTCCCGAAGAGCTTAAAATGAACAAAGTATGGCTTGACAGTGCCGTGAATATTGCCCGCCAAAATGAAAACAAGGTCGACAAAGACTTAAGAATTGCCAACCTAAAAGCCTATGCCAATGAACCCAACTATCAAATACTTGGAGCTACCAAACCTCGAGGCGGTCCGGCGGGTTTGATTATCAAAAATGGTTATATTGTGGCACAGTGGGGCGATGTGCAAAGGGTAGATATGTGCTTTAGTGTAGCCAAAAGTTTTTTATCGACCGTAGCCGGACTAGCGGCGGACAAAGGGCTGATTCGAGCAGTGCAAGACAAAGTCAATACCTATGTCTGGGACGATACTTTTGCGGGTGAACACAATGCCAAAATTACTTGGGAGCATTTGCTCAATCAATCGTCTGATTGGTCGGGGACTTTGTTTGGCATAGCCGACTGGGCTGACCGCCCTCCCAAAGAAGGCTCTTTGGACGATTGGAAAAACCGAAAACTCTACGAACCCGGCACCAACTACGAATACAATGATGTAAGGGTCAATCTTTTGGCGTATTCGCTTTTGCAAGTGTGGCGGCAACCTCTGCCCATTGTTCTTAAAGAAAAAATTATGCAACCCATCGGGGCTTCTACTACGTGGCGGTGGCTGGGCTATGACAATTCATTTGTCAATGTTGATGGACTTATGATGCAGTCGGTAAGCGGGGGCGGGCATTTTGGCGGTGGGTTATTTATCAATACTTTGGATATGGCGCGTTTTGGGTTGCTTTTTGCACGCAAAGGCAAGTGGAATGAGCAAACTTTGATTTCAGAAAAATGGATTTATGAGGCGCGTCATCCTTCTTCTACCAATTCGGCTTATGGCTATATGTGGTGGCTCAATACCAAGCAACAACGCCCCAATTTGCCAACGCATATTTATATGGCAATTGGCTTTGGTGGCAATTATATCATTGTTGATGATAAAAATGACCTAGTAGTCGTGGCACGCTGGCTTGACGACAACAAAGTCAATGATTTAATGATGTCAGTTTTAAAAGCTCTGGAGAATAAATAAACACAAAAAGTTGGTTTTGTCAAAAACCAACCTTTTTTGAGTTTTTAATAGATTTGAAATAGATAATTTCATAACCAATTGATTATCAATAAGTTATTAATTTAAATCGTTTTTACTTCTTTGAAGTGCTGAGAGGAGATTTTTGATAGGGTAGAAAAAGATTGAATAAGTAAACTTTTGATAATCAAGGGTTTACATAAAAATATATTTAATCAATCATTTAAGTTATCCCTCAAGGATTAATAATCATCATCTTCGTCGCCCTCGTCATCAAAGTCTTCATCATCATCATCAAAGTCGTCGTCATCGAATTCGTCGTCATCATAATCTTCCTCATCATAATCATCTTCAAACTCATCATCAAAGTCATCATCATCGATTTCATCGATATCATCCAACTCATCTAAGTCGTCAAAATCATCACTTTCCTCCTCTACGAAGGAGTCATCGTCCCAGCTACTCGCTGAAACTGGGGAAGTTTTGGGGAATGTCAACAAAATCGAGAGGTCATTGCCGAGTAATTGTGCTGTCTTCATTTGTTTTAGCGTTTAGATTTTCGAGCGTAAATAGTTTTTTTTCTAAGTGTTTAGATGTTAAATTTAAGCATTTTTTTGATTTACAAATATCTAAATTTTCGTTTCAACCCAGCCAAATTTTCCGACAATTTTTTTATTTATGATGGGTTTGCCGCGAAGTGTGTGCAAAAGTACAAATTTTGTTTTTTCTCAAAAAATTCGAGCTATTTTTCCCAAAAAATCTTGAGTTAATGGCTATATTTTATGGTCAATACAGCCCAAACGCCTCAAAATCAACTAGCAAACTCGTCTTGGTTTTTATTTTCTTGCCACGAATACTCAATTTGCGCGGCAATCTCTCGGGCAAAATCCAAGCTGTGGGTATCTGCCAAGAATCCCAAAGTCATATCCATACCCGCGCTCACCCCGGCGGAGGTGTAGTACTTGCCATCTACTGTCCAGCGTGCCGCACGATGCCAAATCACTGAAGAATCTTGGGTAACAACCCAATCAAACGCCCGTTTGTTGGAAGTGGCATTTTTGCCCGATAACAGACCCGTTTTTGCCAGCAAAGCACTGCCCGTACAGACCGTAAGCACAAACTGACTATTTTGAGCAATTTGTTTGATTAAATCAATAAATGGTGCATCATTGACCAATGGACGAGTTCCCCAGCCTCCGGGCAAGACAAAAATATCTGTACCTTGACTTATCTTCGCCAAGTTTGCGGTGATGAGTTCTACTCCGTGGCTATTGCGCACCACTCCGCCGGTTATTGAATAAAATTGGATTTGATAATGCTCGCGGATGCGCCCAAAAATCTCGACCGGTCCAAAAACATCGAGTGTTTCAAATTCTTCAAACAATACAATTGCTACCTGCTTCATTTTGATTAGGGAAGTTAAAAAAAACGATAATCATATCCTATCAAGTCTTGCACTTGCAAGGAATTTTGTTCGATTTCTATTGCTCTATTAACCATTATTTGAAATTTTTACTATCCGATACTTCGGGCATATTTTACAAGTAATTGATTATCCGCCAAAGGCAGACACGGTCAAGAGGTTACGTTATTTTGAATGTTTTATATAAAAGCTGACCGTATCCGCCTCTGGCGGATTATCAGGTATTTAGCAAATAATTCGAAACGAGAAACCGTCTGAACTATTGTGTGTAAAAGCACTTAATAAAAAGAACCAACGCTAAATCTTAATCAACAGCAAATTATTTTCGCGGATATACCCCACCTGATTGTCCCATTGGATTTTGTACCAAATATCTGTTTTATTCAAAATAGTTACTTTATGTCCTTTGCCAATTACTTTGAGCAACTCTGCCCCTGCCGAAGCATCAGACATAAGATAGGTATTGTCTTGGCGAATCACTGCCTCAGTAATTTGATTGGTCAAATTGAGCCATACCAAAGTTGCCCCAATCAGCAACATAAAAGCAATTTTGTATCTTAGCGGTACTTCGCGCCTTTGTCGCCGCCGAGTCCAAATATAATTCCAAATCAGACCTAATACAAATATCGCCACAAACACCAAGCTATTGAAATATCGTTCATAAATCGCCCGTAATACATCTAAATCGGAGTGTTCATAGCCTTTGAGTCGATGTTGTTGTGCCAGGCCTTCCATTTGTAGCAAGGTAGCATCGTTGGGCGAAGCCCGATAATACAAGCTCAAATAATACAAAGCCAAAGTATAATCTTTGAGTCCTTCATAGATAAAAGCCATTTTCAAAAACATTTGCGGGGTAGCTTTGCCACTCGTTTGGTACACCGCTTTGTAAATATCCAAAGCCTGTGTGTATTTTTTTTGGGCAAAAAGTTGGTCGGCTTTTTGGATTTTTTCGAGATTATCTTCGGCGAAACCTCGAGTTATTCCAAAAAATAAAAAAAATAACAAAAATAATTTGGCGAAAAATTGCATATCACTACTTGGAAGATTACTTTTGCAGTCCATTACAGGAAGTACTTGCAAAAGTAGCAAAAAAATAGCAGACTCCGTAGCTCAGTTGGTAGAGCACAACACTTTTAATGTTGGGGTCCTGGGTTCGAGCCCCAGCGGAGTCACAAAAGTAAATAAAACTGCCACTTTTTGAAATTTATTCAAACATTGATTATCAACATTTTATTTTATGTTTAAATAAAATTTAATCAATTTATAAGATCTAAAAAGTTGATGGTTTAAACCAAAAATATTTGACTCCGTAGCTCAGTTGGTAGAGCACAACACTTTTAATGTTGGGGTCCTGGGTTCGAGCCCCAGCGGAGTCACCTTCAAAGCCACTCACCCATTTGAGTGGTTTTTTATTTATCTTTACTCACATAATTTATCCTGCTAAGCCCTGCCTTGTAGTCCTGCCATAAGATTAGAAATTCATCAAAAAATTGCTGTTTTTATGCTAATTGACCAAATGAATCGCGCAGTAAATGTGCCTAGCCACCCCCAAAGGATAATTTCCTTAGTTCCCTCTCAGACTGAGTTATTATTTGATTTAGGACTAGACAAGCAAGTTGTAGGAATTACTAAATTTTGTGTGCATCCGCGCGATAAGTTTCAATCCAAAATCAAAATTGGTGGCACCAAGCAATTTAGATTTGAAGTAATAGAGGCTTTAGCACCGGATTTGATTATTGGCAACAAAGAAGAAAACTATCAAAGTGGGATTGAGGCATTGGCACAAAAATATCCGGTATGGATGAGCGATATTGTTAGCCTTGCCGATGCTTTGCAGATGATTGCCCAAATAGGCAATTTGACAAATACCGAAAGCAAATCCCAATTGATTGTAGATGAGGTAGTGAGCCGCTTTGCAGATTTTACCACTCGTCAGAGAAAAGTTGAACAAACGGTAGCTTATTTTATTTGGTATGAACCCTTGATGGTAGTCGGGGGAAACACATTTATCAATACAATGCTCGGGCAATTTGGGTTAAACAATGTATTCGAGTCATTGGGTCGCTACCCGCAAATCACGCCCGAAATATTGCAAGCCGCCCAACCCGATTGGATTTTTTTGTCTTCTGAGCCTTTTCCTTTTAAATCGCGGCACGTAGCGGAATTGCGAGCTATAAGCCCACAAAGTAAGGTGAAATTGGTTGATGGTGAGTTGTTTTCGTGGTACGGTACTCGCCTACTCAAAGCGGTCGATTACTTTGAAGAACTTGCCGAAGAAATGCGAATGATTTAGGAGCGAGGAGTAAGAAATGAGGAGCGAGGAGTGAGAAATGAGGTTAAATATTTCTAGATTTTTACAGGTTTTTAGGAACTATCGTTCTGTGCGCCACCGACTGGAATGACTAGAAGTTTTAGGAATAGATACAAAATAAAGTAAAATCTTTAAAAACATAATTAATCAACTGCGTCTCAGCAATTCCCACTGTAGAAATTTTAAACGAATGTTTGATTTTTTAGAATATTTGCAAACAGGTTTTCTGTAACTAATTGATAATGAGGTGATTATAAATACACTTTTTTTACAACTTTCTTTTTTCTT
>JALONJ010000692.1 GCA_025455045.1 Microscillaceae bacterium
CTAAAGCGTTGATTATCAAAAGTTTCAGATTCTTCGCTTCGCTCAGAATGACAAAATTGTCGTTTTTTTTTCTTCATTCCTGAAAAGTGGTGAAGAACCCTTTATTTTATAATTATCCCTAAACAATTATTGTGTAAAATAAATGTTGAACAATTAATTTTAGTTTTTCATTTGAAAAAAAATCAAAAATGAACGATTGATAAATATTTTACGTAAAAAACAAAATTTTATTTTAAATTTAAGCTATATTCAAAATTTAATTTCAAAATAAACCACAAAAAAATCAGTTAAAAAGTGTTTTTCAAACGAAAATTCTAAAATTTTAATAAAAAATATCTTAAAAAATAAGGAAATTTGTGAATAAAATCTTACTTTTGTGCAATTTTTACGAAGTTTCATTATAAAACTATATTCTTATGCAACAAGATTTTTTGCCCCTCATCGGTACAGACCACATTGAGTTTTATGTGGGCAATGCCAAACAAGCCGCTTATTATTATCAATCGGCATTTGGGTTTGATATGATAGCCTATGCCGGTCCCGAAACCGGATTGCGCGATAGGGCTTCTTATGTTTTGCAACAAGGCAAAATTCGGTTTGTATTCACCACCGCCCTCCAGCCCGACTCCGAAATAGCGCAACACGTGTATCGCCACGGCGACGGGGTCAAAGTCTTGGCTTTGCAAGTAGAAGATGCCGAAAAATCGTTTTATGCAACAATGCAAAGGGGGGCAGTCGCCATTCATCAGCCTACCACTATCCGCGATGAGTTTGGCGAAATTACCTATGCTTCTATCCAAACGTATGGCGATACCATTCATACTTTTGTGGATAGAACTCGCTACCAAGGCGCGTTTATGCCCGGGTTTGTGGCGCGCAAAGGCATCAAAGACGTAAAACCGATTGGCTTGAAACACGTGGATCATTGTGTTGGCAATGTAGAATTGGGGGAAATGAACCATTGGGTCAATTTTTATGAAAAAGTGATGGGTTTTTCGCTTTTACTTACTTTTGACGACAAGGACATCTCGACCGAATACAGTGCCTTGATGTCGAAAGTGGTCTCAAATGGCAATGGCTACGTCAAATTTCCGATAAATGAACCCGCCGATGGCAAGAAAAAATCACAGATTGAAGAATATTTGGATTTTTATCGCGGTGCCGGAGTCCAACACATTGCCATAGCTACCGACGACATTGTGCATACCGTGGCGGAGTTGCGCAATCGCGGAATTGAATTTTTGTACGTCCCCGAAACTTATTACGAAGATTTGAAAGAGCGAGTCGGCAACATTGATGAAGAAATAGAGGCACTCAAAAAACTCAATATTTTGGTAGATAGAGATGAAGAAGGTTATTTGTTGCAAATATTTACCAAACCGGTAGAAGACCGCCCAACGCTGTTTTATGAAATTATCCAACGCAAAGGCGCAAAATCATTTGGCAAAGGCAATTTCAAAGCTCTATTTGAATCCATAGAGCGTGAGCAGGCTTTGCGCGGAAATTTGTAATGCAAATTGATAGATAAAATATTGATTATCAATGATTTAGATAATAATTAAAAACCCTAGTATTATCTAAATCATTGGGTTTGATAAAGCAAGAAGGCAGTAAGTAATTTGGGAATTAATGAAGTTGTGGAGGAGAAAGAAAGATTTGAAGGAAGGTGTGACCCTGTAAAAAGATAAATGGAAGGAGAAATCACCAAGGGGTCTCCTTCCAATATCCATCAACCAGCTATGGAAAGAAAGACTGATATGTTGTAACCTCCATTAACCAGCCCTAAAGGCTACATCAATCATTTCTTATGACGAAATAAATCGGTGAGTGGTAAAAATTACTATTTGAGTTGGGGATTTTTATTTGTAAATTCTTGAAAAATCGCTTAGTTTGCCGAAAAAAACCAAATGAAAAATTTAAAAACTCTAGCCTATCTAATCCTTATTATCTTGACGACGAATGGTTGCCGAACTATTCGAGAAATAAAATCTTTGGCAAAATGCGAGTTTCGGCAAAAAGAAATCTCCCGCCTCAATTTGGGCAGTGTCAATGCTCTACAGATGGAAAGTTTGTCGGATTTTAGCTTTGCCGATGGCGCAAAACTGGCAATGGCGTTCAAACAAGGGGCTTTGCCGCTAGAAGCCACCTATGATATTGAAATTCGCAATTCGGAAGAAAAAACCGCCGCTTTGGAGCGCACCGATTGGATTTTGGAACTCGATAATCGGACAGTCATCAGTGGTACTACCGGCGACCGCGTAGAAGTAGCTCCCGGCGGTACAGGAATTTTGCGAATTGCGACCGGATTTGACTTACGCAAGTTTTTGGACAAAGAGTCTTTGGATAGTATGGTCAAATTGGTAGCCGCAATGAAGGGCGACAATGAAGAACAATCGCGGATTCGCCTCAAAATCAAGCCACGATTTATCATTGCCGGTATGACTTTTGGCTGGCCCGGATATATCAAAGTGGGTAAAACTTTTAAGGCACAACCCGATAAATAAGCCAAAGCAATGGCAAGTTCTAGATTCAAAAGATAAACGCAACTTGTAAAATCCTTGAAAATGATGTGATTACAAGGATTTAAAATTTATTTTTTTTGTTTATTTCTTCCCCTCCTTCAAAAAGAAAAAGGGGGAGGCAAAAAAATAAGCACTCTATATCTCGAGCATAAGTCAGGGTGCATTTCAAATTTACTACCTATCACCCTCTCCTTCGGAGAGGGCAGGGTGAGGCAAAAAAAATGCGTAAATTTGAAATGCACCCCATAAGTCATTTAAAAAAGTTGCATATATGATTTGAATCCGACTTTCGTATTTGTGATAAATATTTGATAATCAGTTATTTCAATATTTCGGACATTTTTTATAAGTACTTGATTATCAGTTAGTTATGCTATTTCAAATATTTTTTTATAACTAGCTGATAATCAAGCACTTAGCAAATAACTAGGAACTATAAACCAGAAACTGTCCAAACTATTGTTATTTATATCATCCTAGTTTATCACCAAGTTCACTATTTAACGTGAATATTTTGAGAAATATTGAAAAAGTACAAAAAATAAATCTTTAAAAAACAATCTAAAATCCCCCCAAGTCGTCATCCTGCGTGGAACT
>JALONJ010000328.1 GCA_025455045.1 Microscillaceae bacterium
TTTAGATTCTTCACTTCGTTCAGAATCACTGAAAAGCGAGAGCTTTTCAGAATTCAATGGAATTGCCGAAGGCAATTCCTGAAAAGTAGCGAAGATTCAATATTTTAAGACATAGCAATTCAACAAAGTTCCTTACAGGATGACGGCGTGGGGGAGTCTTTTTGGATTTTTTCATTCCTTTATAAAAACTTATTTTTTTGTACTTTTTTAATCAATACTTCGGACAGTTTTTGTAAGTAATTGACCGTGTCTGCCTCTGGCTGATTATCCTCCAAAGGCGGACACGGTCAGCTAGTTATGTTATTTCAAATATTTCTTGTAACCAACTGATTGTCAAGTACTTAACAAAAAACTCGGAACTAGAAACCAGAAACTGTCCGAACTATTGTTAATACGCCTCAAAATATTCACGTTAATATAAAAAAGCCAAAAAAACCACAACTACTTGATATTCAAATAGTTATGGCTATATCGTCTTTTACCTATCCGATTCCGAACTTCAAGAAGTGATTGACTAATCTTCTTTTGCCATTGCTTCATTCAAATCATTCAAAAGTTTGACATCAAATCTCCAATTTTTGAGCTTTTGGTGGTATGAATCTCGAGTTTTTGTAATGAGTAAAGTATGTGGCGAACCGTTCTTAATGGTTTCGGTTTTAAGGTCTATCTTTACGGCGTTGATAGCTGATTCTACCGTATTTCTTTCGCCTTGGGGCTTTCGGTATCTAAATTCGGTTTCGGTAGGCGAAGCCAAAAAATCCGCCAACATATCCCAAACTCTGCCATAATAACTTAAAGATGCCGAAGGCTTGTTGATTATCCAATCTGTCGGTTCTTGAGGTTTTTGCGCTACTCTTTTTTCCAAATCGGCTTTACAGATTTGCCCTAGTTTGGTTTTTAAAGCACATTTCAACTGCCCATCTTTGGACAGCAATACCGAAGAAACGAGTTTGTTCAAATATTCGCGGTCGACATTTATTGTCAAAAGCCTTGCCATTGTATTTACCCAATCTTGGTCAGCAGATATGTAATTGTTCAATATCAACAAGCTACGCACCATTCGTTCTTGGCTGCCAACATGGCTATTGTTCGCGTTTGTCGAGTAGCTATAAGGAGAGCTAACAGTCAGATAATCAGGGAGTTGGGCTAGTAGCTTGGGGATTTTTTTAAATTGTTCCTCAACAAATGTTTTGTGCAAGGAATGATTGGCTAAATAGCCCAAAAACTCCATCACCCAAATAGTAACATAGCTATTTTTTCGCAAGCAAGCATATTCCAACACTTTGGCTATATGGGTCGGGGCATACACATTGAGTAAGTTGAGCAGACTGTTGGGGCTTATCTGGGGCACCAACGAAGCCAAATCTTCTAGAACTTGCCCAAAAGCCTCTTCATCTCGGATATTTGCCCAAGCCAAAAGCACATTCGACATATCTACCCCTCGATATCCATAGCGGTCTTCGGCCTTCGGCAAATTAAGGTTTGCCAAAATAACGCGCAAATATTGAATAGCTTGAGAGTCTTTCCGGCTCTGTTGGTTATAGTAACCCAACCAAGTTATTTGTTCGGCTATAGGCAGGCGGCTGATGATTTGAGCCTGCGTTTTTTTGGGCCAAAGCACCACTGCGCCATAATGATACCAATATTCCATAGTCATACCGGCATTGCCGGTGTACCCTTCCGCCATTTTCTCAATGGGTTCACCTTCCGCCAAGTTTATATTGGTTATCAAGTCTTTGAACTCAATATTCAGCGCACCCAAAGTAGGCGTATCATTGACTTCCCACTCACTAATTTGCAAATACTCATCATAAATTTCGCCCATTTCACCATCTACATCATCATCATCATCATCATTATAACCATAGTATTTTTTGCGACGAGGGCGGTATTCTTCAATTAATTCTCCTTGTTGATAATGCGTTACCAAAGCCAAATGAGCAAAAAAATCGGCTTCTTGGGCGGCTTCCAAAAGGGCTATTACTCGCGGCAAGTCATCTAATTTGAGCTTATCAAGCGAAAAGTTTTCAGGTGTATATTGATGCCCCAACAAAATAATTTTGGGTCTATCAACAAAACTTTCGCTCCATTGCTTCAACAATTGGGTCAATTGGGAAGTTTGGGCTGAAAAACCGGCGGCAGATAGTTTGGTTTGTGAGCTTTTTTGCAATAAATTATATACCAAATTGACTCTATAGCCCGACTTTATCGGTCGAACTTCGTGGTCGCAATCGGCATAAAAAGCGGCATAGCCAAACAAATATTCTGAGGTGGCTTTGGCAAAATCAATTACTTTTTCTTTGCCGGCAAAGCGAATTGCTAGTTCGCCGCCTTGATGAATTGACGGTAAAGAAACAACCAACGTGGCAAACATATTTTTCTCTTTTTCAGAGTCTTTGTGCCACACAAAAAAATCATCTTTTTCATAAATCAGCAGCTTATACAAAGATGCCTCGATTTGGTCTTGATTCAAACCCAATGAATCCTTGATAGTTTTTAATAAATTATCGAGCCAAGTTGCCCATTTGGGGTTGCTAAAAGAGATTTTTTGGGCATCAATTTCCCAAGCACTTCGTACCGTATCATCAACAATGGTTTGACTACCTTTGCCAAAAGGGGCTTTATGCGCTACTTTAATCAAATTTTGGGCTTGCAGTTCAGTAACCGGCATAGCCAGCTCCCCAAAACCCTCGACTTGCAAACCGGGTAAAATAAAATTTTCTGTACCCGAAACGGCAAATTCGCCGCCACTTTTGATATTTTGCAAGAAATTTAAAATTTCAAGTTCGTATTCTTCCATTATTTTGAAAATTTAATCAATCATTTTCTTTGAAAAATTCCCTCCACCCTAGCAATACATTTTAAAAAATTGGGGGTTAAAAATTTCATAAATACCTGATTATCAATTATTTATGAATTTTATAAATAATTAACTCTCTGCCAATTTATCATCTATCGACAAAAATTGCCTTGTTTTATCTTCGCTCCTTAAATACTGGCTAATCTAGCTATTTTTTGTTCCAAAGTCCAAGACAATGACAAAATTGCACAATTAGCTGAAAATTCCGAATGTTTTTAATTTTTTTTACAATGAATTAAACCTTTTGGGCAAAAGATTATCTAAGTTTGAAATGCCTGAGCAATCAGGTTGCTAGTGATAAAGTGGGTATAAATTTAATGAACTTGTCGAGCGTCTTGGAAAAAACATTGAGCGATGATGAACTTTTGGCTAGGTTCAAAGAACCCGAAGGTCAAAACTATGCCTTTAATCTGTTGGTGCGTAAATATCAACAAAAAGTCTATTGGCTGGTACGCAAAATGGTCATCGACCACGACGATGCCAATGATTTGACCCAAGACATTTTTGTCAAAGTTTGGAAAAATTTGCCCAATTTTCAGGGTAATTCGCAACTTTATACTTGGATTTATAAAATAGCTTCCAACGAGTGTTTGACTTTTTTGGACAAAAAACGCCGCCGTTTTTTTATTCCTATTGGTGATGTGGGCAAAGAATTGAGTAGCAAATTGGATAGCGGCAACCATATTTCGGGCGATGAAA
Source organism: Microscillaceae bacterium (assembly GCA_025455045.1). Classification (GTDB taxonomy): domain Bacteria; phylum Bacteroidota; class Bacteroidia; order Cytophagales; family Microscillaceae; genus JALONJ01. The sequence continues at coordinate 3,560 of JALONJ010000328.1, forward strand.
TTCAAATCAAATTGCAAAAGGCTCTTTTGACTTTGCCCGACAAACAACGATTGGTCTTTAATATGAAGTATTTTGATGAGATGAAATACGAAGAAATCTCAGAAATAGTCGGCACCAGTGTTGGAGCTTTGAAGGCTTCTTATCACTTGGCAGTCAAAAAGATTGAAGAGTTTTTGAATAAATAATTATATAAAATATTGATAATCAGACATTTATAACGATACAAACGATAAACAAAAAAAACAATTGAAAAAGGATTTTAAAATAGAAGATTTGCCCAAAAACAATGTTTTTAGCGTTTCCCAAAACTATTTTGAGGAATTGCCCGAAAATATTTGGCAAAAAATCGGGCAACTCAAGGAGATTCGCTTGGCGGATATTCCCAAAAATTCTGTTTTTAAAATTCCAGTTAGTTATTTTGCCGAGTTGCCCGAGGCAATTCAACAAAAAATTGCCGCCCTGAATGGTCTGGCTTTGGAAAATTTGCCCAAAAAAGAGATTTTTGAAGTGCCGGTCAATTATTTTGCCGAGTTGCCCGAGTCAATTCAACAAAAAATTGCCGCCCTGAATGGTCTGGCTTTGGAAAATTTGCCCAAAAAAGAGATTTTTGAGGTGCCGGTCAATTATTTTGAAAATTTGGCGGATAAAATCACCCAAAAAACTACCGAACAAACACCGCTTAGTTTATCGCAAGTGCCTAAAAATGAGCTATTTGGCACACCCGAAAATTACTTTGAGGATTTGCCACTCCAGATTCAGCAAAAAATTTGGAAAAAAAACCAACCCCACCCTTTTTGGGCAAATATAAATTGGCAATGGCGTTTGGGGGGAACTTTGGCAGTTTTATTGGGAGGAGTGATTTGGTTTAATCTACCTCAAAATATTGATAATCAAGTGGTTAGCAATCAAAATAATTTGCCGAAAATTGAAAAACCAAAACTAGAAAAACCCAAATATGCCCAAAGCAGGAAAGAGGAAGCACCTGTGCAAGTGATTGATAATCAAGGCAATCGTTCTAATCCCATTAATCCAATTAATATCAAGTCCAAGGTTCAGCAAGCTAATGAATTGACTGCCAAGGTCAATCAACGTTTACAAAGTGTATCGCGGCAAGAAATCGCCGATTTTTTGGCAAGCGAAGATTTGGCAAACGAAGAAATGATGGACTTGCTTGCTGAAGCACAGCAAGCCGGTGCCGAAGATTTGCTTTTGGCACTCGAGGGCGAAGAAGATGAAATCGACGAAGAAGAATCATTGGAAAAAGCCCTCAAATTGACGGAAAAAGATTTGAACAACCTTAAAAAACTAATATCGGAGGAAAAAAAGAAAAATGATTAATCGGATTTTGTGGTGGGGCATTTTGTGGGCAATCGTCTTGTGTACAAGTCTTGAAACATCGGCACAAGACACCAATGCGCTATTTAAACGGAGATTTGAAGCCAAGCGAAATGAGATTGAGAAAATCAAAAAAGAACTCATTACCGATAGAATCAGCCTAAAACCCGAACAAGCCCCCAAATTTTGGGAGATTTATGATGAATACACCCGCGAAAGGCTGATTTTGCGGCGCAAACTAAGGCGTTGGCGAGACGGGCGCAACCTTACCGATACCGATGCCGATATTCTCAACTCAATCAATGAAAGGCTCAATTTGCGCCAAAAAGAGGTGGATTTGGATAGAAAAGCCAAAGACGATTTGCTCAAAATTATCAACATTCGGCAGTTGGCTGAGTTGTATTATACCGAGCAAGAGTTTTTGAAGCGAGTATTGCAGGTATTGCTCGGGCGGTCAGAAGAATAAAATGGAAGATTTAGCATCGATATAAGTCTTTGATTTTCAGCGTTTTAATTAATTTTATAAGCCGATTTTCTGTTTGGAAAGTCGGTTTTTTTTTATTTTGTAATTTCCCAATAAATTTTTTATATTTGGTGAAGGGATAAGCAATTTTGGCAAGAAATATTTTGTGTATTGATAAATACCTGATAATCAATAAGTTAATAATTTTTTAGACCCCAAGATATGATTCAAAGCATTGAAAAAAAGAACTTTACTCGCGCCGAATATCTAGCCCGAGAAGAAGAAGCCGAGCATAAAAGTGAATACCACAATGGCGAGATTTTGGCTATGTCGGGCGGCTCACTTTATCACAATATTATTTCGGTTAATTTTGTAACCGGCCTGAAAAACGGGCTCAAAGGCAAAACCTGCCGCCCTTTCAATAGTGATATGAAACTGGAAATTGCATCTGCCAATCATTATGTCTATCCTGATGCAATGGTCGTCTGTGGCAAAGTCCAATTGTCGGAAGGGCGCAATGATATGTTGCTCAATCCCAGCCTGATAGCCGAAGTCCTGTCGCCCTCTACGATGGCGTATGATAGAGGCGACAAGTTTCGTAAATACTTGACTATCAGCACTTTACTTGAGTATGTGATGATTTTTCAAGAAGAATATCGAGTAGAAGTTTATTTCCGAGAAAGCTCCTCGCGTTGGATTTTTTCGGTCTATGAAGGGCTTGAGGCAGTAGTCAATTTGGCAAGTATTGATTTGAAAATCAGTATGGCAGATATTTATGAAGGTGTGGAAAACGAAGAAAGTGAAGATTCGCAATGAGTTAATGTGCTGATTATCAATTATCTATATAGATTCTGAAAACTCTGCGCCGTTGCTTGTGTCCCCACAAGCAACCTAGCTTATTGACTGTGTCCGCCTTTGGCGGATTATCAAGTATTTATAAAATTGTAACCCAGCCTTTAGGCTGTGGGAGGCACAGCCTAAAGGCTGGGTTACATACTTATTTGTCAAAAGTCAAAGATTATCAAGCATTTATAAAATTTACAAAATTTCAGTTAATTAATTGATTTTCAATTACTTAGCTCCCAACTAGAAACTCGGAACTAGAAACTCTACGAACTATTTAGTGCAAATAAGGTAGCTCTTGGTTAATCAAGCGGCAGTCCGTAAGATATAAATGGCAGTCAATAACAACAGCCAAAGCCCCGATACGGGCATCAAAATCACCCCGACCAAAGACTCGCCCAGCAGTACCCAACCCAAAAAACGGGGAAGATAACCAATGTTTTTTTCTACCCAATCGACCAACCACCCCAAAAGCATCGCCAAAAAACCAATTCCAATAAACCAAAATGCCCACTCGCGCTCGGCTTGTCCATTGACTGTATTCCACAAACCTTCTGATAACCAACGCATTAGCTCCTGCCAAAAAACCACCATTCCAAAAACTGTATGGATAGCCCCAATTCCTATAATCAATTTACCGGCAATATTTTTCATAAAATTTGGTTTAATTTATTTATACAAACTAAATTAAAAATTCAGAATTTTCAAAATATTTTGAAATATATTTTCATTTTTATAAGGCAGCATTTATTGTAAAATATTGATAATCAATGATTTGCAAAAAATAAATGGTTCTCCACCACTTTGCAGGAATGAAAATCTTTTTTCTGAAATTTATCAATTTCAGTGATTCTGAGCGAAGCTCCGAAGAATCTGAAACTCTTGATAAGCAACGCTTTAGATTCTTCAGAGCTTCGCTCGCTACCTTCGCAAAATATTCATTTTGCTTGGTAATGTTCAGAATCACTGAAAAGCGAGAGCTTTTCAGACCCAAGCCTGCCGATTCGGGCAAACGCATCATTCCGTTTTCCAATATAAAACCGCCTTTTACGACATCTTCGGCAAGGTCAAGGCTACCATCTAAATCAATGTAGCGGGTGTTGGCGCAGGCAAAAGCGGTATGCAAAGCGGCAGTAATCGATACAATGCTTTCGTCATTACAACCCCAAAACAGGTCAATATCTGCGGGTTGGGCAATTCCGGCGATGTCCAAAGCCCCCAAAATCCCGCCACACTTCATAAATTTGATATTAAAAATCCCATAAGGGCGTGGCTCGAGGGCTAATTGTAGGGCGGCGCGGGCATTTTTGAGCGATTCATCGGCAGTCAAAACTCGGCGGATTTCGGCGGGCAAAGTTTTGAGTTCGTCTTCCCTACCCACTTTGAGTGGTTGTTCGATTAATTCGACTCCGGCTTTTTGGGTTTGAGTGATAAACTGCTGTAAATCAGCTACTTGATAGCCTTGGTTGGCATCTACCCGAATGGTAAAATGAGTGCCATATTTTTCACGGAGCTTGAGAATGCGCTCAATATCCACCTCTACCGAAGTGCCGGTTTTTACTTTCAATACCTTAAATCCTCGCTCGTAGTATTCTTGAGCCTCGGTGAGGGTATCGGCTACGTTTTTGATACCAATGGTAACGGAAGTGGGTAGCGTTTGGATTTTTTGCCCATAAAATTGCCCAATCGAGATACCCAAATACTGACAAAACGCATCGTGCAAAGCCACATCTATAGCCGCCAAAGTACCGGGGGCGTGGGCAAAATGTTGTTTTGCTTCGGCAATCCATTGCCGAAAAAGGCGGATGTCTTTGCCTACCAATTGCCCCACAAAATCGGATTGCAAGTTTTGCAAAGTATCGGCGGGCGACTCTCCTACTACATCAATATCGGGATTTGCTGCCCCAATGCCCACCATTCCATTCGTCAGTTTGATTTCTAAAAACACATTTTCTACGGAGGTAGTGGTGGTGCGCGCAATGGTGTAAGGGCGAGTCAGAGCCAAATCCTGGCGATAAGTACGAATGGATTGAATATTCATTGTTGTAAGATAAGTAAATGTGCTAATTTGTTAATGTACTAATGTGCTGATAATGAATCAATTATGTAAAATATAAGATTCTTCACAGCAATTTCCACTGTAAAATAATTGAACAAAACTTTCATATTTTAACTTTTATATTTATAAAAATAACAAAATATATAAGTAATTGATAATCAGCATTTTAACTGTA
>JALONJ010000329.1 GCA_025455045.1 Microscillaceae bacterium
GGGTAAAATTGATGGCGGTGTTACCGTTTTAAATACCCGTACCGGTAAAAAAGAGCGCATTTCACGCTTGATGCAAATGCACGCCAACAAACAAAATCCTATTGATAAAGTTGAAGCTGGTGATATTTGTGCCGGAGTTGGTTTCAAAGACATCAAAACTGGAGATACGCTTACTCACGAAGATCATCCACTGGTACTTGAGAGCATCACCTTCCCTGAGCCGGTAATTGGCTACGCCATTGAACCCAAAGCTCAAGCCGATGTAGATAAACTGGGTAATGCCATCTCAAAATTGGTAGAAGAAGACCCTACTTTGCGGGTAGAGACTGACCAAGAAACAGGTCAAACTATCATCAAAGGAATGGGCGAGTTACACTTAGAGATTATTTTAGACCGTTTGAAACGCGAGTTTAAAGTAGAAGTAAATCAAGGCGCACCTCAAGTAGCTTACAAAGAGGTACTTACCAAAACCATTGAACACCGTGAGTTGTATAAAAAACAATCGGGTGGTCGGGGTAAATTTGCTGATATTGTGTTTGAAATCGGACCTGCTGAAGAAGGCAAAACTGGTTTGACGTTTGAGAATGCAATTGTGGGTGGAGCTATTCCTAAAGAGTTTATCCCCGCAGTTCAGAAGGGTTTTGAACAAGCAATGGCAAACGGACCTTTGGCAAGTTATCCTTTGGACTCGATGAAAGTAAAATTGTTCCACGGTTCATACCACGATGTGGACTCTGATTCATTGTCGTTTGAATTGGCGGCTCGTATTGGTTTCAAAGAATCAGCCAAAAAAGCTGGACCTAAATTGTTGGAACCAATTATGAGTGTGGAAGTTGTTAGTCCAGATGAGTTTACTGGTCCGGTAACAGGTGATTTGAACCGCCGTAGAGGTATTATGAAAGGTATGGATTCCAAAGGTGGAGCGCAAATCATCAAAGCCGACGTTCCTTTGTCAGAATTGTTTGGTTATGTAACTACTTTGCGTACCATTTCATCGGGTAGAGCTTCGGCTACACTTACTTTCTCGCACTACGAAGTAGTACCTGCTAACTTGGCAGAAGAAGTAATCGCCAAAACTAAAGGTGCATTAGCAAAATAATTGTTGAAATTATAGTCAATAAAGTTTAAGGTTTAAGGTTTGATGCTTCATCGCCTTAAACCTTTTAGATGCTTAAACTTGAAAGCTAAAAAAATATGAATCAAAAAATTCGCATTAAATTAAAATCATACGATCATAACTTGGTGGACAAATCGGCTGAAAAAATCGTAAAAGCCGTAAAATCAACTGGGGCAGTAGTAAATGGTCCAATTCCTTTGCCTACTAAAAAGGAAATATTTACTGTATTGCGCTCGCCGCACGTAAATAAAAAAGCTCGTGAACAATTCCAACTTTGCACCTACAAACGCTTGGTAGATATCTACTCGAGCAGTGCTAAAACCGTTGACGCTTTGATGAAATTGGAACTACCTAGTGGGGTAGATGTAGAAATCAAAGTTTGATTTGTTTTTAGATTTTCTTCATCTATAGCCGATTGCCCTTTAAGGCATCGGCTTTTTGGCTTTATAAGGGCTAGTGAATAGGAATATATAAAATTTAACTCGATAGGTCATTAATCTACTGATGATGAATGGTTTATATAATCAAGATGAATCTTCACCCCTTTTCAGAAAAATTGTAATGCAGGCGGTCTAGCCTGCCCATATAATAAAGTAAATAATTAATAAATATAACTTATTGATAATCAATAATTTATATAATTCCTAATTCTTGAATACAAGTTAATTTAGTTTAGACACTTACCCGTAAAATTTCAATAATTTTGGGTACTTTACTTTTTGACTTTAATTTTGATTTTTTTATCGCTCTTCTTCTCTTTTTCGTCTTCAGGATTAGGCTCATCATACAAACTAGGCGGAAATCCATTGAGTTGTCGCCATATTTCGTACCACACCGGTACATCATCTAGCATTACCCAGCCATATACACCTGAGCCTTGTCGAAGTTGTTTAGGCCAAGGTTCGTCTTTATCCGGTACTACGAGTAGGCGGTATTTGCCTTCTTTGCTATCAACCATATCAATTACTTGTACTACCCCACCAAAAGTACCTACCGCCACACTAGGCCAGCCGGTTACTTGCAAAGCTGGCCAGCCGTCGAACTCTAATCGAACTTTACGACCCTTAGAGAGCAAAGGTACGTCCATTGCCTTGACATACAGCTCAGTAGCTACTTGTGGCTCATTGGGTTGGATAGTGCATATAGCGTCAGTTTCTTTGATAGTTTCACCCACCCCCGATTTGAGGGCTTTGACTACATAACCGTCTTGAGGGGCACGAATTATATAATTGGTAGTACGTACTTGCAAGTTGGCATATTTGTTTTTCAACTTTGACAAATCAGCTTGTGACTCGGCGACTTCGGCGGCAGTAGCACTGCGGTCGGATTCAGATTTGGCAATTTTGTCTCGGTATTCGGCTTCTACTGAGCTTAGTTCAATTTGGGTATTGATTAATTCTTGTTCGGCAACAAATACTTTATTTTGTTTCTCGGTGATTTTGGCTCTTACTTCTTGCAAATATGCGCGCCGTTTTTCCCAGTCGGTTTGCGAAATAAGCGGCACCGGTTTAGCATAATACAAAGAGTCGTAACTACGCATTTGTCGCTCGTAGAACTGTAAATTATATTGCTCGGCTTCATAATCAGCTTTATCGGCGGCTAGTTTGGCTTGGGCTTGTATATATTTGTTACGAGTTTGATTTAGCTTGAATTGCAAACCCGATTGTAAAGCATTGACTTGTCGTTCCAAAGCACTGATTTTCATATTTTTGGCATCAATATTATCTACTTTTGCTTTCAACTGCTCATCGGTTCGCTTGAGTAGTTCAGGGTCAAAATAATCATCTTTTATCTCCTCAATAATCATCAAGGTATCACCTCGATTGACAAACTGCCCTTCGCGCACGCGCCAAGCCACAATCCGTCCGGCGATAGCCGTATGCACTTCTTGCGGGCGGTCTTGAGGAGCAAATGCCGTAACTGCGCCCGTACCTTCAATATTTTGTTGCCACGGCAAAAACAAACATATAAATAATACAAATATGATTCCCACCAACCAATACGCCAGCACTCGCCCGCTACGCGGGGCATTGATGGTTTTGAGCGAATAAATTTTTTTCTCTAAGGCTTTGGGGTCGAGTTTTACGTTTGATATTTCTAACATAGTTATTACATTGTTCGATTGTTTACTTATTTATAAACGTTTGTGTTGCTAGTTTGAGTCATTAGTCATTAAGGAACAGATTCAAAATAAAGAGGCTCTTTTAAGAATATAATTAATTGAAAATCAAGCAATTAAATAATTTCTAATTAATAATTCCCAATTCCTAAGTCATTAGGAGATTAGGTCATTGATAATAACCATTTTCACTATTCCATCATTTCACCATTTTATCGTCATTTCCCTTTAAAAATCAAGTTTTGAAAGTTTTTATCACTCAATAATTGTTCATAACTACCTTTGGCAGCAATTTTACCATCATTCATCAAAATAATTTTGTCGCAAGAGGAGAGCAATATCGGGTCATCATTTACACTTAAAATAATCAAAGTCCAGCCATTGGATTTTTCGCGCAAGAAAGATAAGATTTTCAGTTTTTCGGATTTATGGATATGCTCCGAAAAGTCATTGACTATCAGCAACTTGGGGCGCGAAGCTACCGAGCGCGCCAGGAGCAATTTGGTCAATACCCCCCCCGATAGTTTTTTGCCCGAAGCCCCAATATGGGTATGCAACCCCTCTTTGAGCGAGGCAATGTATTCGCTTAGCCCTACACTATCGATGGCCCAAATCACATCTTTATAACTGATATTGTTGCGCCCCATGGTGATATTGTCCAAAATTGTTCCATCAAATATCTCGTCCAAGTCCAAAGTTTTGTTGATATAATCGCGCACTGTTCCCAAATCTAAGTCCCTGATAGACAGGTGATTGAGGGTTAAAATTCCTTCAAAAGAATCCAAAGAACCCAACAATATCTTGACTAAGGTATGTTTACCGGCATCGGCAGGACCGGCTATGCATACACTTTCGCCGGCTTGGATTTCAAAATCCAAACCTTGTAGGGTATAATCGACACCACCCGGATATTTATATTTCAAATGTTTGCCACTGATGTGTACACCGCGTTGGTCACTATCCAAAGGAATCCGCAAGCCGTCGGTTCTTTCCAGAGGTATATCGGTCAAATAGCCTACTTTGTCCACGCCAGTCAAAAGGTCATAAATTACATCCATACTCACAATGAGCTTCTCAACCGAACCCACTACCAAAATAATAATCACCTCCGAAGCCACAAACTGCCCTAGGGTAATTTGTCTATCTACCACCAACAAAGTACCAATAATAAGTAAGCCTCCTGTAATCAATGTTTTGAACGCCACAATATTGGTAAATTGGGTGAGCAAAACCTTAAAGTGCGACTTGCGATAGTATAAATAATTATTGACCAATTCATCCATTTTTTGCAAAGGCAGGCTCGTATTACCGGCTTGTTTGAAAGCCGTAAGGGTGCGTGCCAATTCTTCTAACCAATATGCAATTTTGTATTTGTATTTTGACTCTACAATACTGGTGCGCAAGCCATTCGGACCAGTAAGGTAAAAAATAGCGGTTACAATTCCCACCAAAAACACACTAAAAATCAAAAAGAAAGGGTGGTATAAAGAAAGCAAAATCAATCCGAAAATGATTTGAATAACCGCTCCGGTAATTTCTACGAATAACTTAGGCAAGCCTTTTTGGATAGTAACTATATCAAAAAAGCGGTTCATCAATTCCGGTGGGTAGTATTTTTGCAAGGCTTCGGCTTTGAAACGCGTTACGCGGTAGGCAATCTCGAAAGCGGCTTTGGCAAAAATACGTTGCTGGAGAATTTCAACTAGAGTAATTTGCATTATTTGTAAAGCTCCTCCAACCAAAATTCCCAAAATAACCAAGGCAATCAAGACAATGACCGAGCTAAAAAACATTCCTCCCGAAATCATACTAATAGTGGCTTGAATACCCAAAGGCAAGGTAAGACTTATCAAACCGACCACCACAGCATACACATAAATATAACCAATGTCGCGTTTTTCGGCTTGCAACAGGCGAAACAAGCGTTGCATTGGGGTTAGTTCTATTTCTTTACCGGCATCTTTTTTATGATAATCGCCGGCAATGTGCTTGAGGGGAAAGGCAGTAAGAAAAATGATCCCGCCATCGAGGTTGATATCGGGCGAGTTTTGATAAACCAACAAAGAGTTGATAAACTCAGCTTCTTGCAAGTTTTTGATAGGTGCGCCTGTACCTATATCATAATATTCGACATAGCCGCGTTCGTTTTTGGCAATGATAATCGGTTCGACGTAGTTGTCGGGGCGCAGGCTAAACACCAACAAAGGGAAATTGGCACTCTTGACCAATTGCTGAAAATTATCACGACTGATGTGGTTTTGCAACAAAGTCAGGTTGATTTTTTGGCTTTTGGTCATCAAGTGGTTGATAAACTTGCCTACCTCATTGGGCTGATACTCAATGGCTTCGGCGTATTTTTCTTTCAAATCAAAATAGTTATATTCTTGCTTGGTAAGTTCGGCAAGTTTAGTAACAATTTTATCTATTTGAACAGTGTTCATTGGCAATACTTAATTTAAAGAATTTGTTTGATAGCCGGTCTTTGATTTAAAAAAACTTAATCTGTTGGGTAGTCAAGTATCAAAAATGATTGTTTAAATAAATAAAACAATATATTTGTAAATAATTGATTACCAAGCATTTATATTTAATTTAACGGTAAAAATAATTTTTAATAATCAAAAAAAGATAGTCTTACTATCATTTAATCACCTTACTAATAACCCATTTCTACTCCAAAAAGTTTTGGCGCAAATGTGAAAATATGTTAAGGCTGCTTGAAACGGGAAAAGAATTTTGAGCCAAACAATTTTAGCTCGCCAAAAACTGCGTTAATCCACAAAAAAAACTTATTTTTGGGTTCTTTGCCAAATAAATTTAAGCGAAAGCAATAAATTTTCTAAAAAATTCAAAAATACATAATATACTGATAATCAGATGATTAAGATTTTACGCTATCTATATTTGACTTGGTTGGTGGGGTGGTTTGTAAGCAGTTTTTTGTTGTTATATCCATTTTTTTGGTTGCTAATTCAAAACAAAAAATGGCATTATCTATATTTTCCCCTCAGCAAAGCGTGGGCGTATTTTTTTTATTTTATCATCGGCGTACCGGTACGTGCGCGATTTGAGTTCAAGCCTGAGCCGCAGCAAGTATATGTGTATTGCCCCAACCACTTTTCGGTCTTGGATATTCACCTGCTCACGCGGACTATGCCCGCCTATTTTGCCTTTGTGGGTTTACACGATTTGCTCAAAGTGCCTTTGTTTGGGTATTTTTATCAAAACCTTCATATCACGGTCAATCGTCAGAGTTTGCGCGATCGTTACAATACTTATTTAAAATGCAAAGAAGCTATCCAAAACGGCAAAAATTTGGTGATTTTTCCCGAAGGGGGTATTTGGACGACCGATTTTCCTCAGCTTTCAGAATTTAAAGAAGGACCTTTTCGGATTGCGATTGAATTGCAAATACCAATTGTGCCGGTTACGATTCCCTACAACTGGAAAATGTTGCCCGTGTATGATTTTAGACGTTTGGCTTGGCATCGGCAAGAGGTCATTTTTCACCCGCCTATTCCTACGCAAGGAATGAATGTAAAAGAACTAGAAAAACTTTTGAATGAAACTTATACAGTCATTGAAAATGAATTACGAAGTAAATTTGGAAAATGAGTGAATGGTGAAATGTTTTTTTTAAAAATTAAAATTGGGCAATAAATATATGGCTAATTTGCTGATAATCATTTGATTACAATAAATTTAACCTAAACCAATCCTTTTTTGACCTTGGACTGTAGCCCCCAGTCTAGCCTAATTCTTGAAAAGTGATGAAGAACCTTTAAAATAACGTGAATATTTTTATAACTAATTGATAATCAAATAATTATAATGTAAAAAATACATTTTTTCGGTAAATTATAAATTATATTTAAAATAA
>JALONJ010000330.1 GCA_025455045.1 Microscillaceae bacterium
CAAAGTTCCACGCAGGATGACGACTTGGGGGGATTTTAGATTTTTTTTTAAAGATTTATTTTTTGTACTTTTTCAATATTTCTCAAAATATTCACGTTAAATTAATGGGCTGTACCCACAGCCCAAATTAACTTCTAAAAGCTATGAAAATCCACTTTGATAAGAAAGCTCTAAGGCGCGGTTTCGTCTGCGCGCGTCAACTACTATATGCTTTGCCCAATATTTTTAGCCTGTCAAATTCTTTAAACTTTCAAAAATAGCTAACTTGCCGGTTCTAATTCCAAATCAAAACAATATGCAAAGCAATCAAGACAAAGAAAAGGACTGGGTTTTTGGGATACAGCCGGTTTTGGAGGCTCTCCGAGCCGAAAAAGAGATAGAAAAAGTATTGTTGCAAAATGACATAGATAAATCCTCGAAAATTCAGGAGATTGTGGAGATTCTGCGCGCGCGCGAAATTCCCTACCAAAAAGTACCTATCGAGAAACTGCATCGCCTCACCCGCAAAAACCATCAAGGCGTGATAGCCTTTGTTACACCGATTCGCTATGTAAAACTGAGCAATATCGTGCAAGGCATCTTTGAGCAAGGTAAAAATCCCCTTTTGCTTATTTTGGATAGAATTACTGATGTGCGCAATTTTGGCGCAATCTGTCGCACTGCCGAAGTAGCGGGCGTTGATGCCATCGTAGTTCCCCTCAAAGGCTCTGCCCAAATTGGGAGCGATGCGATGCGAACCTCCTCGGGTGCGCTCAATTTTATCCCGATTTGCCGTGAAAACAACCTCAATGCTACGCTCAAATACTTAGAAGATAGCGGCTTACAAATTGTGGCTTGTACCGAAAAAGCTCAAGATTATCTTTATGAAGCAGACTTTACCCTGCCTACGGCTTTGCTGATGGGGTCAGAAGAAGATGGTATCTCGGCGGATTTGTTGCGCAAGGCTACCCAAAAGGTCAAAATTCCGGTTTTGGGGCAAGTTACTTCCTTAAATGTATCGGTGGCTACGGGTATCGCGGTTTTTGAAGTCGTACGACAAAGACTTTGAGTACCTTTTAGGGTCGGGCATAAGTATCTGATAATCAAGTAGTTATATTTTTTATACTTGATTGTAATATTTTATTTTGGTTCTTCACCACTTTTCAGGGATTGCCAAAGGCAATTCCTGAAAAGTGGTGAAGAATTTTTATTTTTTTACAACTGCTTGATTATCAAGTATTCATAAAATTGTAACACAGCCTTTAGGCTGTGGCAGGTACAGCCTAAAGGCTGTGTTACATTATGATTTGTCAAAAGTCAAAGATTATCAAGTATTCATAAAATTGTAATACAGCCTTTAGGCTGTGGCAGGTACAGCCTAAAGGCTGTGTTACATTATGATTTGTCAAAAGTCAAAGATTATCAAGTATTCATAAAATTGTAACACAGCCTTTAGGCTGTGGGCGGCACAGCCTAAAGGCTATGGTACATTATGATTTATCAAAAGTCAAAGATTATGACACTTACAAATACTTTAATCTTTTGGCTAAATACTTGATTTTCAGATACTTAGCTCTCAACTAGAAAATATGTGAATTATTATGATTTGAACAACAAATAAAAAAGTCGTAAAGCTGGGCTTTACGACTCTTCAAAGTTTTTGAATCAATCTGAGCTTTAGGCTAAGTGATTGATGTAGCGAGCTAATTTTGATTTTTTATTAGCACAATTATTTTTGTGGATAATGTTTTTGCGAGCCAAACGGTCAAGCATTGCCGAAACTTTTTTCAATAATTCGCTTGCGGCGGCTTTTTCTTTGGTATGGCGCAATTTTTTGATAAAAGTACGCGTAGTTTTCAATTGAAAACGATTTCTCAATCTTTTACGCTCATTAGCTCTAATTCTTTTGATTGCCGACTTATGATTTGCCATCTCTCAATATCTATTTTTTAAAAATTATATTTCTTGCCAAAATTTAGGACTGCAAAATTACAGCTTTCGAATGTAAATACCAATTTTTCAAACATATTTTATTGCCAAAAAAATCAAATTGTTGCCGGTGAGGACTTGAGCAAACGAAAACGGCGGATATTTTGGGGCAATGATTGACCTAGTTTGTAAACTTATTTAGCTGATTTTCGGCTATAGCAATTAACATTTTGTATAAATTTGCGGTTAATTAAAGTAAATGGTTTCGGATAGACGATTGTTGAATGATAAATAACATTTAGTAAATGATTGATTATCAATTATTTAAAATATTTTTGAACTAATTATTTTACACCAAATACTGATTGTATTTTGTTACTCAATTGATTGCTTACTACAATATCTTAATTGTGAATTTTTAATTCCTAAAACTGCCCATTTGTAAAGGCTAATTTTTAACTCCTATGTCAAACGCCCATATTGATACCCAGACCCTCCGCGATAAAATCGAGCAACTCAAATATTGCTACTCGCTTACTCAATACAAACGCCGCGAAACCGTTGAGGTCAAGATTGGCGATACGCCGTTGGGGGGCAATAACCCCATTCGGGTTCAATCGATGACCACCACCGACACTATGGACACGCTCGGCACGGTCGAGCAGTCAATCCGTATGATTGAAGCCGGTTGTGAGTATGTGCGCATTACCGCTCCCAGCATCAAAGAAGCCGAAAACTTGGCAAATATTCGCAATGAACTGCGCAAGCGCGGCTATCATACTCCGATTGTTGCCGATATTCACTTTACCCCCAATGCGGCAGAAATGGCGGCAAAAATTGTGGAAAAAGTTCGCATCAATCCGGGCAACTATGCCGACAAAAAACGCTTTGAAATCATTGAATATACCGACAGCCAGTACCAAGAAGAGCTGGATCGCATCCGCGAAAAATTTATCCCTTTAGTCAAAATTTGTAAAGAATATGGTACGGCTATGCGAATTGGCACCAATCACGGCTCGCTTTCGGATAGAATTATGAGTCGGTATGGCGACAATCCAAGCGGAATGGTAGAATCGGCACTAGAGTTTTTGCGGATATGCGAAGAATTTAACTTTTATAATATTGTCCTCTCGATGAAATCGAGCAATCCACAGGTAATGGTGCAAGCCTATCGCTTATTGGTGCAAAAACTCGATGAGGGCGGTTTTAAACCTTACCCATTGCACTTGGGCGTAACCGAAGCCGGCGATGGCGAAGACGGGCGAATCAAGTCGGCATTGGGTATCGGCACTTTGCTTGAGGACGGTTTGGGCGATACCGTGCGGGTGAGCCTTACCGAAGAGCCCGAAGCCGAAATGCCGGTGGGTTACAAATTGGTGCGGCGTTATGATGCTCGCCCCCAGCACACTTTTATTGAACCGATTGAAGTTCACCCCAAAAACCCATTTGAATACGACCGCCGCAAAACGCACGAGGTTTATAACTTTGGCAAAGATAATGTGCCACGCGTCATTGCCGATTTGAGCCAAATGGCTGATATTCAAATGGAAGACTTCAAGGCTTTTGGTTATACTTATTTGCCTCTGACCGACAAGTGGGGGAGCAATGATACGGCTGCCGATTTTGTATATTTGGGCGACAATGCCGTGCCGTTTATGATGCCCAATGGCTTGAAAGCCATTCAAGACTATTCGGCGTGGTTGCGTACTTCGGATACAGCCAATACTTTTCCTTTGTTTAATACGCATCAGTTTGTGGATATTGCCAATGCGCAAGAGGAGTTTCGCCAAAGGTTTCCCAAAAGTGCCAAAACTCACCCTCAACTCAACTTTGTGCGTACTCAACTATCCGACTTGATGGATGGATTTTTTCGGTCCTTGATCAAAAAACACAAAAACGTAGTATTGGTAATCGTTCCCGACAATGACCACGCAATGCCCGAACTGCGCCGCTTGTTTTTTGAACTCATCAATTTGGAAGTCTGTAATCCGGTGATTGTGGCGCGCCAGTACGAACCTCACTATGACCTCGAGACCTTGCAAATATACTCCGCAACTGATATGGGTGGTTTGTTGATTGATGGCTTGGGTGACGGTATTCTGGTCAGCCTCAAAAACTTTAGCCCCGACAAAGGACAGGCTCTGGAGCAAATCAAAAACCTGAACAATATTGCCTTTGGTATTTTGCAAGCCGCTCGTACTCGAATGACCAAAACTGAATACATTTCTTGCCCATCGTGTGGGCGCACTTTGTTTGACTTGCAAGAAACAACCGCCATGATTCGCAAGCGTACCGACCACCTCAAAGGAGTCAAAATCGGAATTATGGGTTGTATTGTGAACGGACCGGGCGAAATGGCAGATGCCGACTACGGCTATGTAGGCTCAGGTAAGGGCAAAATCACGCTCTATCGGGGCAAAGAAGTGGTCAAGAAGTCGGTCAATTCGGAGAATGCCGTAGATGCTTTGATTGATTTGATTAAAGAAGACAGTCGTTGGATTGAACCGCAAGGGAATTGAAGGGTTGAGTATGCTTGCTGGTGAGATTTTGTATAAGGTGGCGTGGCGATGGAGCAAGGTCGATAAATTTACGGACTCAAAACTGCTATTTTTTCCAATAATTTTCTTTATTTTTAGCCCTGATTTTTATAAAAGCGAGTTTATTGGCTCATTATCAAGCATTTGTAAAGTATGGGGTATTTTGACTCTTCCGAAAATTCTAAGCGAGTTCATTTCAAAACCATCATTATCTCCGATGTGCATTTGGGTACTGCCGGTTCCAAAGCCCGCGAAGTGGTGCGTTTTCTGCGCCGCTATACTTGTGATACTTTGATTTTGAATGGGGATATTATTGATGCTTGGGAACTCAAAAAATATGGCAGTTGGAAGGTAAAACACACCCGATTTCTCAAAGTAGTGTTGGGAATGATGGAGGAGTTCAACACGAAGGTGATTTACCTGCACGGTAATCACGATGACTTTTTGGACAATATTCTACCCCTGACTATCAACAACTTATCTATTCAAATGGATTATGTGTACGAAAGTTTTGGCAAGAAATACTACATCGTACACGGCGATATTTTTGACTCGGTTACTACCCATTTTAAGTGGATTGCTAAATTAGGCTCGATAGGTTATACTTTTTTGCTTTGGCTGAATAAATGCTTCAATTATTTGCGCAAAATGTTTGGCAAAAAACCCTATTCTTTTTCGCAATATATCAAAACCAAGGTCAAAACGGCAGTTTCGCCCACCTCAAGCTATGAAAAACAGCTTACACAACTTGCCAAATTCAAAGAGTGTCACGCGATTGTGTGCGGGCATACGCACAAACCGGCAATGAAAAACTTGGGCGATGTAATGTATATGAACTCGGGCGATTGGGTAGAGTCGATGACGGCTCTGACCGAAGACTTCGAGGGCACCTGGCAATTGGTGCGTTACAACGATATTTTTGAAATTGATGACAGCAAAACCAACCCCAAACAAGATGAAGATGCCGAAATTGATGAAGTTGCCGAATTTAACTTCCTCAAAACTTTCAATCAAATCAAATCACGTTTTACGGTTTAAGGAAAAATATTTATCCAAATAAAAAAGACAATTCTTGGCGGAATTGTCTTTTTTTTTCAACAAATTCCTATCACCTATAGTTAAACTTTTGCTAAAAAGCCGGGCTTTGGCAGTTAGCCGACATTTGTATCAATCCGAAAGATAGAGATTTGCGTAAGTAAATTTGTTGTAACCAATTTTAAAGGTAAAACTATCAAAAAATAACCCAACAACTCATAACTTTGCATTAGTACGAAACAAAATATCGCAATGGCAAAGTACATCAATCCCTATACAGACTTTGGTTTCAAAAAACTCTTTGGTGAAGGAAATAAAGACCTCTTAATGGGCGCATTTCAAATTTACGCATTTCTTTTGCCTCACCCTGCCCTCTCCGAAGGAGAGGGTGATGGGTAGTAAATTTGAAATGCGCCCCTCTTAATTGATTTTTTGAACCAACTTTTGCCTGTATATCATCAAATTGCAGACTTAAACTTTCGTAATCTTGAAAATTTGGCTGATTTATCGGCGGAAAGAAAAGCCATTTTTGATATTCATTGCAAGGCTGTTTCGGGTGAAAGATTTATTGTAGAAATGCAAAAAGCCAAGGTAAAATATTTCAAAGACCGAAGTTTGTTCTATGTTACCTTTCCAATTCGAGACCAAGCGCAACAAGGCGATTGGAATTTCAGATTAGAGCCTATTTATTTTGTGGCTATTCTTGATTTTGAGTATGATGAGGCTGAAGAAAGGCGAAAATTTAGGCGCGATGTAACCCTCAAAGACCAAGACAGGGATTTGTTTTTTGACAAATTGTTTTTCAAGTTTTTGCAGATGCCTTTGTTTAAGTTAAAAGAAAATGAACTTAAAACCAAGTTTGATAAATGGTGCTATTTTCTGAAAAATTTAGAGAGTTTTGATTACATTCCAAGTATTCTTAACGAGCCTATTTTTCAAAAAGCCTTTGGCACTGCGGAATTGGCAAGATTTACTGCACAACAACGAGATAGTTATGAACAAAGCCTAATTCAATACCGAGATTTGAAAAGTGCTTTGGAAACGGCGGTTGAAGAACGGGAAATTGAGATAGCGAAAAGTCTTTTAGAAACAAAGCTCTCAAATGAAGAAATTGGTAAGCCCACAGGCTTAACAGTTGAGCAAATTGAACAATTGCGTAATGAAATCAAAAAACACTGATGGCAATATTGGTTTGATAACAAATGTAGGGCAAAAGTGCTTTCTGAAGTTAAAGAATGAGCAAGGAGCTTTTTAGGCAATCTCGATTGATGTACTCGAGAGCCATCTTCTGCATCAAGTTTTTCCGATGAGTCTGGTGAGTTGATACAAATCTCTAAGCTACCAACAAAGTTTTATTGAGCCGAAAATCGCCCCCAAACATTGAGAATAAGCCTATAACGTGATTGAATCAGCCTAATGAGGAATGAATAGTGAATAATGTAAAATGAATAATTTTGTAATTGCCTGAAAATCAATATGTTACTAAAAAGTATTGGGTCTTCACCACTTTTCAGGAATGAGAATCTTTTTTCTGAAATTTATCAATTTCAGTGATTCTGAGCATTAATGAACCAAGCGATAGCTTGGTGAAATTAC
>JALONJ010000331.1 GCA_025455045.1 Microscillaceae bacterium
CCGCCGTTTCTGTTTTCCCATTTTTGTACTTTTTTAAGAGGTAAATTTAAAAATTTTATCTTAACTTGCTGTCCAATTTTTGGGGTACATTATAATATTTGAATAAATATTTTTATCTTCTACTCATTTTTTAACAATACTTCGGATATATTTTATAAGTAATTGATAATCAATGTATTATGTTGTTTTAGGTTTTTTATGTTATATTCGACTTTCCGCACCCTCAAAACAAAATTCTGATATTTAGTATTTTAGCAATATTTTATTTTGAACCCTAAATTGAAAATATTTTTAGCAATATTTATAATGGTTTTTCTATATAAAATTAGAATTAAATTTTTCTTTTATGCGTAAAATAAAAATTTAATTTTGCATAAAAAAGTGCAATAAAAGTTCTCAAAATAAAATATAGGTGTGCGGAAAGTGGGTTATAAGATTTGTATAAACTAATTTTGTTCAGGCACTTAAGCAGTGATAAAACTATAAAAAATGCAAGAACCCTTTAAAATCGGATTAATAATGGCGGGAGCGGTATCAGCAGGAGCTTATACTGCCGGAGCAATCTCTTTTTTGTTTGAAGCTCTAGATAAGTGGTATCAAGCCCAAAAAGAAGGGCACAATGTTCCGTCCCATAAAGTAAATATTCAAACTCTTGCCGGCTCATCGGCCGGTGGAATGTGTACGGCAATGACAGCCGCCGCAATTGTAAGAGGAGATATGGGTTTGCTAAAAGAAGCATGGGTAGATCAGATTGATATTAAGCATTTGCTAGATAATAGTGATTTGATAAATGAAAGTAATATAAACTCCTTACTAAACTCCGAAAAATTAGATAAAATAGCCGAGCTTATCATAAAAATAGACACAAAAGATGACGATAAATGGTTTGATTTTTTAAGTGATGAATTAAATATATTTTTAGCGGCTACAAATTTAGATGGCATAAAAAGTAATATTATGTTTAATGATGTTAATAATTTATATACCCTTATCAACCATAGAGTTCAAGCCAAATTTACATTGTTAAACCCTAAATCACCGTTCAATCAATACAACAATAATGGCAATCGGTATTTACACTATAAATCACCTAATCAAAATTGGCAATATTTTAAGGAATGGGCATTGGCAAGTGGGGCTTTTCCTATTGCTTTAAAAAGCAGATTTGTGAATATTTTGAAGCCGGAATTGATAGATAATTATTTGAGCCTTGGGGAATATGTAAATGTGCCAAACTTTAGAGATTATCTATGTGTAGATGCAGGTGTAACAGATAATGAACCAATTAAACCAGCCCTAGAGTCTTTAGGCTTAAAAGCCGGTGAGAAAGTAGATGCAAATCAGTCAAAAGCAGCAATTATTATGCTTGACCCATTTCCTAATGAACCAAATATTGATAATGATAATCACAAACATCAGGATATTTTTTCTATTATTGGTTATCTAATTACCACATTGAGAAATCAAGCTAAATTTAAGCCGGAAGAATTGCTATTGGCGATGGATAATAATGATTTCTCGAGATTTATTATTGCCCCCAAAAGAGCTTCGGCAAATAGAAGAATAGGTAATTTTATGGCTAGTGGGGCTTTGGAAGGTTTTTCAGGTTTTTTTGAAAAGGAGTTTCGTGAACACGATTATCAATTAGGACGAAAAAATTGTCAAAAATTTTTATTGGAGCATTTTCGTTTGCCTAAAGAACATCAATTGTTCAATGATTGGGAAAAAGATTTAATAAATAAGTATATAATAGAAAATAAATACTTACCAATTATACCCTTAATTGATAATCTTAACCCTAATATACATAATGAGCATAAAATAGAAACTCCTGATTGGCAAAAAATTAAAATGACTAATGTTGAGGTGGAAAAAATAAAAGACAAGTTTAAAAAGAGAATGGAATTACTAGTTGATAAAGGGGTAAATAAAATAAAATTAAGATGGCTTTATAAAATAATATTGAAATGGTTTGTAAAAGGAAAAATTAATAAATTCATCGATAAGAATATTATTCAAGAATTAGAAAATTATGATTTGATAAAAAAATAAGGATTTAGAAATTATATAATTGCCTGATTATCAATGGATTAAATTTTATGAATATGTACTATATTTTATGATAATTCTTAATAATACTTACATAATTTTGAAAATCAACACTCCGTGGCGATTTTGTAACATATTAGATATCAGGTATTTATAAATTTCTCTGACACCTATTAATTTCTTGATTTTCAGGCACTTAACCCCTCAACTAGAAACTCTAAGATAAGGAGTACCCCAAAATTTGGACAATTTTGCTAAGTCATTGATTATCAGTGCTTTGCGCCTTAGCGTCTTTGCGCGAAAATAGAATTGTACAGTAGTATAGTAATAGCATAACTTGTTGATTATCAATAATTTACAAAAAATATCCGAAGTATTGTTATAACAATCAAATTGAATTTATAAACAAAAAAAATTAAAACTATGCTTGCCGATTTACATTGCCATACCGTATTACATACAATTTTCAAAGGATATGAAGATGTATGGTTCGATTTTGAAAAACCTTATATGGAATCAGGTACTAGTAGATTCATTCCTTATATGCAATCTGATTTCTCAACGATGGCAGTCGGGAATATTGAGATTGTAGTAGTTGCTTTGCATCCACCGGAGCAAAAAAAATTTTTCAATAACAATGACGGCAATCTTATGGGGTTTTTGGAAATGTTGGTAGCTACCATCTTTACCGGCTTTACTTTGAAGCAGTTACAAGATTTTCGCAAAGATTCCTATAACCACTACAGCCAGTTAATGGCTGAAATGGATTTGTATATCAAAAATCAAAACATAGTCAAAAGAATTAAAGAATTAGGCAAAGATTATTCATTCAAAGTAGTTAAAAACTTCAGCGATATTCAAGATATTATTCAATTCAACACCCAAAATAAGGATAAAAAGCAAATCGCCGTAGTTTTTTCGGTAGAAGGCTTGCACTGTTTGGGAACCGGACACCTCAATTTTAATGATATTCATAACCCAAATAATGTATCATTTAATGAATTAATGCAGAGGATTGATAAGTTAAAAAATCAAGCCTATCCAATTTTGCATCTTACTTTTACCCACGTGATGCACAATGGTTATTGCGGACAAGCTCGAGCTTTGGTAGATAAATTTAATAAAGTACTTAAATACTCCAACGAAGGTATTAATCAAGGTTTGAGCGAAAATGGCAAGTTGCTCATTAACAAGCTTTTAGATAAAACATCGGGCAGAAGGATATTAATTGATGTAAAACATATGAGTTTGCAATCGCGCTTAGACTATTATGCGATGATTAATGGCAGAGGCATTCCGATTGTTGCCAGTCATATGGGAGTAAATGGACTCAGTATTCAAAGTGTGCCGCAAAATGCCGGTAAATATGAGCCACAAGACCCTGATATTGAAGGCGGAAAAAATGACTTCAATCAATGGAGTATTAATTTGTATAATGAAGAAATTATCATCATTTTAAAATCCAAAGGCTTGATAGGATTAAATGTTGACCAAAGAATCTTAGGCAGTAAAGCCAAAGGTCCGCGAAAAATCAATCTCTGGGGAGATAAACGCTGGGCGAATTTTTTCTTTGACAATATTCGACATATTGTTCAAACGGCAATGGCAGATGTTAGCCTTAGTGAAGCCGAAAAAGTAAAAGTATGGGATATGATTTGTGTTGGAAGTGATTATGACGGCTTAATAAATCCAATAGATGGCTTTCCAGCCGCCAATGATTTACCTGATTTAAAGCAACAAATTGGCAAAATCTTAAAAGAAGACGCTAATAAGATATTGCTGCAAGGGCTAAACCCTGATGTTGTATTGGCGAAGATATTTCATAGAAATATTTTGGAATTTTTGCGATACAATTTTAATTAACAAATTATCAATTTATTGTAATTTATTGATTATCAAGCACTTATAAAAAAAGCTCCACTCACTCTTTAATTGATATGTTTATGAAAATTTTGGTACAAATATTATTTTTATTGCCGGTTTGGGTGGAGCTGGGGTTGGCGCAAATATCTAACTACAACTCCCAAAATTATGTTCGTTTGCAATGGGAGAACGATATTTTTGCCCTCCGGCGCAATGAGCTAACCGATAGATACTTTACCAATGGTATAAGAATTGATATTGCCGGAAAATATTTGCAAAAACTGCCTTTGAGCAAATTGCTCCTAAGATTCAAAAATCCGACCGATGAATTGTACGGCTTATCAATCGGGCAAAATATGTACACCCCCATTGACCTTACCAAAACCGAAGTAGATTCTTTGGATAGACCCTATGCGGGGTGGCTATACATTAGTCGCTCGCTCATCTCCAATGATGCAATGAAGGGACAAAGGCTCACCTCCGAATTGGATATTGGCGTGATAGGCGAAGCAAGTTTTGCCCGACAAACCCAAATTTGGTTTCACAAAAACGTAGTGCCTTCTACCATTCCCCAAGGCTGGGGCAATCAGATTCGCAATGACTTAGGCATTAATTACTATGTCAAATTCGAAAAACGATTTATACCGCAAGTTCATCAAAACTTAGATATTATTCAAAGTGTAGAAGGCAATGTAGGCTTTGTAAGCAATTTTGTAGGGTTGGGAACTTTGATTAGAGTGGGTTTTTTGAATGATTATTTTCAAAATGCGATGGGTTTGTACGACCAAAGCGATGTAGTAAATGTGGGTGAACTTCGTAAGTTTTATCGCAAAGAAATGATTACTAAAAAAGAACGAATGCAGTCTCCTCTTTTGAATCAAACTTTTATAGCGATTGAAGACTTAAATCAAAAAAAAGCTAAAATTGTAGAAGCACTAGCCGCTAATTTTTGGAATGACTCTTTGAAAAAAGATTTAGACTCAATCATCGTTTGGACAGCTTCCGATATATATGATAAAATTGACTCCAACATCATCAAGCAAAATCTTGATTCTTTACAGTCTTATTTTGAATATGAGCTTAAAAGCAAGCAAGAGAAAAAATCGCGCACTGAAAAAATCAAAAAACCTACTACCCCCAAAGAAGCCCGTATTGTCCGAATTGAGCGAGTTTTGAATAAACGAATTACTCGGGCTTTTTATGAAAAAACCGAAGCATCTTTGGGCGAAGTGATTGAGCATAAAGCCAAAAGAAAGTTTCAAGCCTATTTTTTTCTGAATCCGGTATTCAGGGCAGTATTTGACAACTCTTTTTTGCAAGGCGGCATTTTTCAAAGCCGAAAAAATGTCTATACAATCTCGGCAGACCGCCTAGAGCGTTTTTATGCCAATGTAGAATATGGAATAGCTATCTCTTACGGAAAACTCCAATTGGGGTATAGCCAACTATTCAGAACCAAGGAATTTAAAGAGGCATTTAATCAGCAATGGGGAAAAATTATGCTCACGGTGGGCTGGTAAATCTTAAAACTTGTTTAATTTTATGAAATATAAAAAAAGTGCAATAACTTCGCTTTTGTAAGGGCTTGACTATGGATTGTCTTGGGCAGATTTTGCAAGATTTTGCAAGAAATCACCTAAGGGTCTATCATTTGCCAAATATTTGCTTGGTTTGACCTAAAATTTTAAAAATATGGATTTTGACCCACTGGCTCTGGCTGTACCGGTTTTTTTGGGAATGATATTGCTAGAGATTGTCATCGATACTTGGGGTGGGCGCAAAGTATATAGCCTGCAAAATGCCCTGAGCAATGTAGCCTGCGGAATTTTGGTTCAAATCGGCGGCGTATTTCTCAAAGTTTTGGAAATAGGTGTTTATCAATATGTGTTTCAATATTACGCAATTTTTGAGATAGGGCGCACTTGGTTTAGCTTCTTTGGGTTGTTGATACTTACCGATTTTTGCTTTTATTGGTATCATCGTGCGAGTCACACGGTAGGTTTTTTTTGGGGGGCGCACGTGGTTCATCACCAGAGCGAGGATTATAATTTGACCGTCAATTTACGACAAAACATTATCCACCACGCCGTCGATTTTCCGTTTTATTTGCCTTTGGCTTTTTTGGGTTTCAGTACTGAGCAGTTTATTTATACGTTTGCCTTCATCTCAATTTATCAATTTTGGTTGCATACCGAGTACATTGGCAAATTGGGTATTTTGGACCACATCTTCAATACGCCTTCCAATCATCGCGTACATCACGGACGCAACCCCCGCTATATTGACAAAAATTTGAGTGCTTTTTTGGTGATTTGGGACAAGCTGTTTGGCACTTTTCAAGCCGAAGACGAAGCCGTAGTCTATGGAATTACCAGCCCACTCAAAAGCGGCAATCCTTTGTGGGCAGATTGGCAATATTTTGGCGAAATGGGGCGACTGTTTCGGCAAATTCCCCGTTGGCAAGACAAGTGGAAAGTCCTCTACAAACCTCCGGGCTGGCGACCTGCCGAACTAGGCGGCTCTTTGGCAGTTCCGGCAGTTGATGTCCACACTTATCAAAAATATCGCCTGCCTTCGTTTGCCGCACTCAATGTTTATATCACTTTTCAATTTATATTCACTATGCTGATAGGCTCAGTATCAATGGCTTACACGGCTTATTTGAGTTTGAGTT
This sequence comes from Microscillaceae bacterium, assembly GCA_025455045.1. GTDB lineage: Bacteria > Bacteroidota > Bacteroidia > Cytophagales > Microscillaceae > JALONJ01. Next base: position 6,587 of record JALONJ010000331.1, read on the forward strand.
GGCAATTGATTAACTCGGCTTTGGTGATTTGGGCGGTGGTCAATTGTACTACTTTATTTACCCAAAAAAAATCAATTTTTTATTCCGAATATAGTCGCCTAGGGGTGAGTGTGGTTGTGGTTATGGTACAGCTTTGGTCGCTAAGTCATTTTGAAGTTTATGTAAGTTTACTGGCGGTTTGGGGTTTAGGCTCACTGCTGGCGGTTTTTCAATTGTTCAAAAAAGTTGGTTTTTGATAGCTTATCGCGCCATAGATTAATCCAAATTTTTTTATAACTAATTGATTATCAGTTAGTTATATTTTAAAAAGATAGACTCCCCAGCAACTCCCACTATGGATAAATACCTGATTATCAATGACTTATAAAATTTTTGTTAAATTACGCAGCAATTCCCACTGTAGAAATTTTAAACTAATGTTTGATTTTTTAGAATATTTACAAACAGGTTTTCTGTAACTAATTGATAATGAGGTGATTATAAA
>JALONJ010000332.1 GCA_025455045.1 Microscillaceae bacterium
TTTAATTATTGAGCATTATCAATTACTACACCAATTAAAAATAATGATAGTTAAGTGATTGATTATCAGCACTTTAAAATTCTGTAGGGAGATTAGCCGTTTTTGAGGACGGTTTTGCGGTAAAATATATCCTCGCTTTCAGTATAGCCTGACATTGCAAACCAGTCTTTTTTGACGACTTCGTAGCCAAGAGTTCGACTATAAACTGCCTAAGGTATTGATAATCAGGATTTTGTATTAAATGTATTTGCTTGGATTTTAGAAGTTTGTGGCGGGTACGCCTCCGGCGGGTAGTCGGAGACTACCGAAATAGAGCTTCGTAGTCGGAAGGCTACGAAGAACGGGGAAAAAACGCTGTTTTTAATGAATTTACTGGGCATAGCTAAATTTCTGATATTTTCTGGGTTTTATCACCCTTGAGAAGGTCTTACAAATAAAATCCTTGTTGGGAAGCCACGCAATACCCAGAAAATCAGATAGAGCGAAAAATTATCACAACGCATTATTTAATTCAAAACTTAGGGCAATTTTTTCTTTGACTCGTTGGTCGTGGGTAGCAATCAGGAGAGTGGCTTGATAGTTTTGCGCTTGTTCCATCAACAAATCTAAGACTTGGGCAGCATTTTTATCATCGAGGCTGGCGGTGGGTTCGTCAGCCAAAAGCAGTTTGGGCTGATTGAGTACGGCTCGGGCTACCGATACTCTTTGCGCCTGCCCCTGACTAAGCTGTGCCGGAAAGGTGTTTTTTTTATCCAATACAGACAAAGACTTGAGTACTGCCTCGCAATGAGAGTGATTTTGACGCAAGCCTGCCATATATTGCGCCAAGAGGAGGTTTTGCATTACGGTAAGCGTCTGTGCCAAATGCGGTTTTTGAAAAACCAAGCCAATATTTTGTCCGCGAAAGCGGTCAAGTCTAGCTCCATTTAGGGTATTGAGGTTTACGTTTGCGACTTTTACCAAGCCTTGGGTGGGGGTTCGAAGCCCGGCTAAGATATGCAAAAGGGTGGTTTTGCCACTGCCTGAGCCACCCAAAACCAGCCATTGTTCGCCTTGTTGGGCTTGCCAATCGGTTATATCTAAAACTTTGAGTTGCTGGTATTGGTGTTGTAGGTTTTTTATTTCAAACATTTGTTGGGATTAGTGTCTGTTTGGTAATTTGCTAAGGTTTAATTTTAACACAGTTATACATTTTTTAATTTGCCGTCAAGATACAAAGGCTCTAAGTATTTGATTATCAATAAATTGCGCCTTAGCGTCTTTGCGCGAAAATAGAATTAATAATAGTAAGACATAAAACATTTAAAATAACATAACATATTGATTATCAGCCACTTATGAGAATCATCCGAAATATTGCTAAAACTAGGTAAAAATTTTGCCATTTTTCAATTGTATCCGGTTTTGCCGAATAATCCGGGATTTATAAATCTGAAAATTTCTATCTAATCAATTGATTTTCAAGTAATTAGCTTCAAGCGAAAGTCCAAAACTAGAGATAATTTGAATCTTGAACCGGCTCGGCGGCAATGATGAAATTGGCGGCTTTTCTTAGTTTAAATTTGAAGGTCGTGCCGGTATTCACTTCACTTGATACACTTATTTTGGAGTCGTGGGCTTCCAAAATATGTTTTACAATTGCCAAGCCCAAGCCTGAACCGCCTTTGGTTTTGGTACGACTTTTTTCTACTCGATAAAATCTTTCAAAAATGCGGTCTAAGTGTTCTTCGGGTATGCCTATGCCATCGTCTTCCACTTTTACGACTATGTTTTTTTCAGTTTCGTGCAATGCGAGCCATACTTGCCCACCCGATTTGCCATATTTGATGGCATTTTCAATCAAATTAATCATTACGCGCTTGATATGCGCCGGGTCGGCTTCAATCAAGGCTTTTTCGAGACTGGTAGCGTGGAAGTGTAATTGAATATCTTTTTTTTGCGCTTCTTGCTCCAATTGTTCAAATACTTCGCGGCTCAGTTGCGCCAAATCAAAAACTCGGAAGTTCATTTTAATCATTCCGGCTTCCATTTGCGAGAGGGTAAAGAGGTCTTGCACCAATACATTGAGTCCGTCGAGGCTTTTGGCGGCTTTATTCAAAAATTTGTCGCGGACATCTACATCATCTACTGCGCCATCGAGCAAGGTGTGAATGAAGCCTTGAGCCGCAAAAATCGGAGTCTTGAGTTCGTGTGATACATCGGCTAAAAACTCGCGCCGATAAGCCGCCAATTGTTTGAGGTAGTCTATTTCTTGTTGTTTTTTGGAGGCATAAGCGTATATTTCTTGATTAAGTTTTTTGATAGGGCTTAGGGTTGAGTTTTGGCGTTTTTGGATTAGTTTAAAATCCTTTTTTTTCATTTTTGCCAATACTGAATAAGCTTCATTGATTTCGCTCAAAACCAGCAATTCCAAAGCAAAATAAAACAAGATAAAAGCGGAAGAGAAACTAATGGCAAACGCCACAAACAGCACTACCCAATGGGCATCTTTGACCAATGAAATAAATGCCGTAGTAACAACCGCTACCGACAATGCCAACAAAAAAGAAACTAAACGGGCATTAAAGTGCATAAAAGATACTTTTGGGGGGTTTGGCTTGCGCGCTTACATTTTATTTACAAAGGTAATTTAGTCATTTGACTATCTCAAAAAAAACTCGGAAATTTATTTGACTGGTGGAATGAAGTAATGAATAATGAATAATGAATAATGAATAATATAACGTGAATATTTTTTTAATTACTTGAACATCAAGACTTTATCAAAAATATTGTACGCATTGTTTTGTTCTTGTTGCATAGATAAAAAAAAACCCAAAAACCATCTCAAAATGATTTTTGGGGCAGCTTGCACCAATGTATATAATTGAAATTTAATCAGTAACTAATATTTTGCGAATTTCTCGAGATTCGGCTTTTTTGATAACCACCAAATACACGCCGGGCAGAAGTTTGTCGGTACTCATCGTTATTTTTTCCCATACATCTATGTATGTTTGCACCAAACGTCCCAAAGATGAATGAACTCTTACGGTAGCCGACACATTGTTGTCATTGCTGATTTTGATAGTCAATTTATCGCCTTTGCGAATAATAATCGGCGTTTCATTGTTGATTAATTTGACTTCTTTATGGTCAGTTTTGGCAAGTTCGCTTACAATAGTAGTATCGCTTTTCAATGTGCCGTCAATATTTTCGGCTTGAATAGTTTGGGTATTGATAAATAAAACTAAACTTAAAGCAACAAACAAGATTGATTTCATCATACGTTTTTCAATGTCTTATGTAAAGATAATACGTTTTTTGAAATAAGGGGTTTTGCCTGCCAGTTTACCAAGCTAAGTCCCAGCATCGAATTGTGATTATTTAGCAAATTTACACACATTATTCAACAAATCTTACATTGATTTTTGGAACAATATATTGACAAAGTGCTGACAATCAATGATATATAATGCAGATTTATGGCTATTTTGTGCAATAGCCTTACATAAGTAAACAAAACTCTCAAGCTCCAATTTAATGGGGTCAACTTGGGGTGGTTTGAAAATGAGGAGCTTGCCTTTTTTGTTCTTTTTTCCAATTGAGAAAATTATACATAAATTCGGACAGGTAAAACACCCCCACCACCGTCGAGAGATGCCACAACCAATGCGAACCCATATACATTACAAATGTTACTTCCTTATCGAGGGCGCGAAATATCAAAGCCAAGATAAAAAACGCAATTGCCAGCCATAAATCATTACTCAATTCTTGGCGGCGGATTTTTTGTGCCATCAACACCATTGGCAAAAACATAACTACTCCGCGCACAAAATAAGCCAAGTTGATAGAATAGGGTGGGGGTAGCACTCGAAAAAATATATATTGCAAACCAAAAAAAGCAACAATCACTCCCAAAAGCCACCATTTACGAGGCAATATCAGTAGCCAGAAATAAATACTCATTCCCAAGCTGGCAATCAACACCGGCAGTACATCCATCAAAATAAGCAGGCGCGAAGTGCGAAAAGCGTGAAACAAAGTACTGCCCAAACCGCCCAAAAACAAGAAGGGTAGGCAGGCAATAATCTCGATATATTCGTAATACCTGCCCCGCAAACGATATAACCAATAAAACACCGGCAACAAAAAAGCCAAAGAAGATGCGGCATTCCACGGCTCAATAATCCAATAATCAAGGTTGGTTTCGGCGTACCGACCACCACCATCGACTAGTCTTTGCAATAAAAGCATTTTTGTTTGAATTTATAATTGTCTGATTGTCAAGTTATTAGATATTTTTTGCAAATTACAAATTATTTTTGAATTTTGATACAATGCTTGGCTTAGTAATAAATAACGTGAATAATGGAGTATGAATAGTTTTTTAATGAACGTGAGTATTTTTATAATTGCTTGATTATCAAATACTTATGACTAAAAATTGAATAATTTTGCACCTTTATAGATTTTCAATTTGTATTATTTTTAGTTATCAAACGATATTTCAATTAATATTACCTCAAAAATAAGGCATAACTTATTGATTTTGAGAAAGTTAAGAATTTTCAAGCGAACACCAATTAGAGGCTGTTCCCCAATCAGCGCAGTACAACCGTATTGGGCAATAACTTTTTTAGCTTCTCGACTTCGCGCTCGGGGATAGGGTTGTAGCGTAGCGAGATTTCTTTGAGTTGGGTCATTCGCGCTATATCTTCGGGAATGAAAAAAATCTTGTTAAAATCTAAATTCAATTTTTCCAAAGATACCATATCAATCACTACATTAGGAAACTCGCGGATTTGATTGCTGGACAAATCCATTTCTTTTACCTCGCGTAGTTTGCTAAAATCACCGGGTATGGTTTTGATTTCGTTGTTGTTGAGTTTGATGATTTTCAAATTTTCCATATCGGCAATCGCCGGCGCAATAGAGTCAATTTTGTTGGTATTCAAATCCAAAACCTCCAAACGGTTGAATCCGGGCGAAGATTGAAAAAATTTGACAAAATTGATACCGGCATTGCTGGCAATCTCAAGGGTTTGTAGATTCTTGATTTCGCCGAGTTCTTTGGGCAATTCAGTCAAACCATTAAAACTTAGATTGAGGCTCTCGAGGTCTTTGAGGTTTTCGATGCCTTTGGGCAGAGCTTTGATTTCATTGCGCGAGAGGTTGAGCGATTTCAATTCTTTGAGGGTAAACAGTTTATTAGAGATTTCACCAATCGCATTTTCACTCAAATTCAATTCCTTCAAATTGACAAAAGTGCCGATGCGTGCCGGTACTTCTTTGATTTGATTGTTACCCAAGTCGAGTTTTTGCAAATCTTTCATCGCCGAAATCATCGGTGGAAGCTCGCTCAATTCGTTGGAATAAAGATTGAGATTACGCATTTTTTTCAATTTATTCAGTTTGCTAGGCAAAGTTTGGAGGTGATTGCCACTCACATCTAAACTATACATACTGAGCAAAGCGGCAATGTTTTCAGGCAGTTCGGTAAATTTATTGCCTTTGAGTGTGAGTACTTGCAGGCGTTTGAGTTGCCCGATTTCGCCAACAAGGGCGGGTACATTGATGGTAGAATCGCATATCAGGGTAAGCGAAGTAAGGCTTTGCAAAGCCGCCAAATCGCTGGGTATCTCTTTCATAGCTGACCAGCCAAAGGTCAGTTCTTGAATACTGGGCATTGTGAGCAATTGTTTGAAGATTTTTTTGAGATTGAGGCGCGAATTATCATTGAGCGAGAGCTTACGAAGCTTGGTCAATTGCGACATTTCCTTGGGCAATATACTCAGCTTGTTCCAGCCCAGATTGAGTTCTTCGAGGTTTTTTAATTGCGAAATTTCGGCAGGCAAAGTAAGCATATATTGCCAAGTAAGGTCAAGGCGATAAACTTGTTCGGGATTTTGGAACGCCGACTCCAGCGAAAGATAGAAAGAGTCTTTTTTGGCTTCTTTTTGGGCATAAACCCCAATAAAACAACTCAAAAAAATAATACTCAAAAGGTATTTCATTTTAGAATTAGAAATTAATAATTAAAAATTATATAACTAATTGATTTTCAAGGAATTACATCTTTAAAAATGATAAATTGTTATTTATCTATCTATCCATTCCTTTTTTATAATTAGTTAAAAATATTTGTTGATTTTTTAGATGCAAAATAAAATTTGAAAATTCATTTCCCCTCCGGGGGCTAGGGGGCTTCTCAATGATTACAATTGACACATACGCCATTGATAAGCAAATTGGATTCCAAAGATAAATAGCCTTGCGGCAGTTGAATGGCAGGAATCTCGACTTCTTCCAAACAATTGGTTTGCCCACATTGATTGCATTTGAAATGCACGTGCTGGTGGTGGTGTTCGCTTTGATTGCAGTGGTCTTTGCAAAGTGCGTACTTAGGATTGCCGGAGTCGTCCAAAACTTTGTGAATGATGCCTTTGGTCAAAAAAGTTCGCAAAGTACGATAGACGGTTACTCGGTCAAAGGCTTTGCTGATTTTTTCTTCAATGTCGGCATTGGACAGGGCAAAAGACTTGTTGAGAAATATATCCAAGATTTCGGCACGGCAGTCGGTATTGCGAAGTTTGTAGGTTTGAAGAATTTTGAGAGAGTTTTTGGAAGCCATAGGTATCCTAATATGGTGGTTTGGGTTTTATTTTTTATTTGAATGGTTGATAATCAGAGAGTTAAATAATTTTTTTATTTTTTCTAAATGCTTTTTATTTCATCACTACAATACTTGGTGAATATCTTACAACATATTGATGATCAGGTGTTTACAAAATATTTAGTTCTTCACATTTTTTCAGGAAATAAACGCAAAATCGGAAAATGAAACCCGTTTACGCGCGCAGGCTGGAAGCCTGCGTTACAATTTTCTTGAAAAGGGCTTAAGAACCCAAATCTTAAGCGAATCAACTGATTTTCAATCACTTAATTTGGAACTAGAAACCCGAAACTAGAAACCCGAAACTAGAAACTCGGAACTAGAAACTCGGAACTAGAAACTCGGAACTAGAAACTCGGAACTAGAAACTCGGAACTAGAAACTCGGAACTAGAAACTCGGAAGGAATATAAACCAATAGATTTGATTTTTTGAATAAAATCCTGCCGATTTTTCCAAAAATCGGCAGGATTTTAAGGTTTTTTTGAATTTCAAATTAATCTTATTGTTATATAACTAATTGATTATCAATTACTTATGCAATTTGACTTTAATCCTTTTCAAAAAAAACAGCAGTACCGCCCACCCAAGTTTTGTCCTTATTAAAATCCACGCCAATCATTTTGCCTTTGCTGAGCCTGCCCAAACTGGTTACGAGTTGGGCTTGGGCTTGTCCGGCTTCCCAAAGAAACATCATTCTGATTTCGGCTTTGATAGGTTCGCCTTCGTGGTCGTGCAAGGCAGACGCATACTGAACTTTTTTTTGCAGAATAAAATGTGGACGCTCATTTTCGGGAATTTTTGTAATATCTTCAAGCTTGACATCAAACTTGACTCCGGCACCGGCAAATGAAAAGAGTGGTTTGAGTACATAATTTTCCAAGTCTTGCGGAATTTGGCTTACTTGATGCAAAAATTGCGTAGGCGGCGCATAAGGACTTTGGATAAAAGGTACAGTGTATTTGCTCATTCGAAAAAACCAATTAGGATGCCCAACCCATTCTACCTCTACGGCTTCGGTAAGGTTGAATTGGCGCGGTAAATCAGCACGTTTTTCAAATTCATCAAAAATTAAGCGATTATAAATGCGATGAATGGGGGTTTTTTGCCCATTGTGAAAGTAGTACAGTTTTGTGCCTTCGCGGATTACTTCGCTGATACAAACCGGCTCAATGCCGATTTTTTCGCGGGTATAATAAAAATCAACCCAAGTTTTTTGTCGGTGTGGTTCTATTTCCAACAAAATTACGTTTTCGGGGGCGTGATTGCCCAAAATGACCCGTTTGAGCAAGGCAAAATAACCTTCTTCGGTCAAATCGCCAAACAAATGGCTCACGCTATCCGAAATATCAAAATGTTGGCGAAACTCATTGGCAATCAAATTTTGAAATCCATACAAAGAAGGAAATCCTTGCATTTCAATCAATTGAGGCAACCACTCGCCCTGCTCGTCTTGACATACGGCGAAATCAATTGTCAAAAATGTAGGATGAGCGTCTTCATTTGGCACCCATTGGTGCGGAGGAATGGCTTGCGAAGTCAGCGATTTGAAATTGGGGGCGGCAATTACTTTAATAATATCTTCACAACCGGCTAGGAGGCGTTTTTTGAGGGCTTTGGGAACAAAAATGGGTGTTTCGGCAATGCGAAAATCAATTTTTTTTTGATAGCGTTGGTTTAGCTTGGCTAACATTTCTTGGTATTTTTCTTCCCGAAATTGGGCATTGTACTGTTGGCGGAGGGCGGAAATCATATTTTTGGAGATTATTATTTGGGCTATAAATTCAGTAAATATGCTAATGTGCTGATTATTAGTCAATTATGCAAGCGATTGCGCAAACTATTTTTGAGTAACTTTATTCAAAAGCATTGGGAATAAATAATTTGAAAATGAAAATTATATAAGTTGCTGATTATCAATGGTTTATGTTTTTGTGAGCCTTCATTATTTTTCCTTTGTTTCAAACAATATTTTGGCTAAATGGTGGGTTGGTTTTTATCGGTCTTAAGGGCTTATGATAATTTATTTTCTAAAGATTTTTTGATTTTAAATGTTTGATAATCAATGATTTATATTAAAAAAAAGGATTCTTCACCACTTTTTAGGAAAAATTGTAACGCGGGGGGGGGCGCATTTCAAATTTACGCGTTTCTATTGCCTCACCCCAGCCCTCTCCGAAGGAGAGGATTATAGGTAGTAAATTTGAAATGCACCCAACGCGGGCTGTCTAGCCGGCGCGCGTAAGCGACTTTAGACCACAATTAAGATAAAGAATTCCTTTAAAGATGTCGAGAACCTAAAAAAGATTTGCGCCTTTGTCGCAAATGATTTTGAAATAAATCCTTGACACTACTAGCCAAAGTTAGGAATATTTTTTGAAATAAGATTTAATTCCTTGTGCATAAGGAGTTAGGAATTGGGAATTATTTAATTACCTGACCGTGTCCGCCTTTGGAGGATTTTCAATTAATTATGCTTTTAAAAAATCTTCACACTTTTTCAAGAGAATTGTAACGCAGGCTGTCTAGTTGGCGCGCGTAAGTAGCTTCAGACTACATCTAAGCTATACCCCATCAAAAGTGGGACTTCTGACCAAGCCGCGTGATTTAACTTTGGCAAAGTTTCAAACTTTACCAAAGTTGAAAACCACTTAATTTTGGGCGTAGATAGCTCCTACAAAGCTGTTGAAAACTTTATTTTATCGATAAGGAACAAGAAAAAATAATGCGTACAATATTTTTTGATAACCTATTGATGTGTCTGCCTCTGGCGGATTTTCAGATAATTACAAAATTATTCATTTTACATTATTCACTATTCAGGTTCTTCACCACTTTTCAGGAAAATTGTAATGCAGGCTGTCTAGCCTGCCCGCGTAAATGAGTTGAGGCTTAGAATAAAGCCAGAATTTCCTCAAGATGGGTAAAGAACCCAGCAATTCCCACTATGGCACATATAACTCATTGATTATCAAAGAGTTAAAAATGTAGGTGAACGATTATTTTATAACTATCTGATTATCAGGGCTTTATAATCAAGTACTTATCCATAGTGGGAATTGCTGTAAAGAACCACTATTCATTCCTAAGTAATTGATAATCAATAAATTATATTTTTTAAATCAATATATTTGCTAAGTATTAATGAAAAAAAAACATTTTCTAGGCAACCTTTTGGCAATTGATTGCGTGATGCCCAAGCGAATGAACTAAATTTATCAACAATTGAAATTTTAAGACATAACCCACTGAAAATCAAGCAAATAGGTGAATATCGAATCCAATGAAAGCCTAAAACCCTTGTTGGAGGAGTGCAAAAAGGGCGAACGAAGCAGTCAAAAATTGCTTTATAAGTATTGCTATGCCTATGCGATGAGTATTTGCCTACGGTACGCCGAAAACCGCGAAGAAGCCCAAGAAGTAATGAATGACGGATTTTTGAAAATCTTTAATAACTTAGATAAGTTTGACTATCAAAAACCTTTTCATTATTGGTTGCGAAGGATTATGATTAATACAGCCATTGATTACTACCGCCGCAATCAACATCAACGCCAGACTCTTGACCTGAGTGAAGCCCGTCCCATCGCCGATTCCGGCGATGTGTTGGCAGATATTTCCGAACAAGAAATTTTGCGGTTGGTTCAAGAGCTTTCGCCCGGCTATCGAGTGGTTTTTAACTTGTATGTGATTGAAGGCTACAAACACGAAGAAATTGCCCAAATGTTGGGGATTCAAGTCGGTACTTCCAAATCCAATTTGGCAAAAGCCCGTGTGCATCTCCAACAAAAAATCCAAAAACTGTATGCCATCAAACCTAATGAATAAAAAATGAGTGAATTGGAAAACAACCCTCAGGAATTTGATGACTTCTTGCGCAAGAAGCTGACGGCTATCCAACCCGAGTTTGACGAGGGGGCTTGGGCGGCTATGGAAGCCAAACTTGACCAAATGCCCTATGCGCCAGCCAAAACCAATCCTTCGCGGATTACCAAGCAAGGGTGGATATATGGGCTGGTACTACTGGCTCTGCTGAGTAGTGCGGTTTGGTTTTGGAGCAATAAGCAACTTGTTGGGACTTATGAAGCCATTACAAAAGTTGAAAGAGGTACAGAATCGAACCAAGCTGACCTCAAACAATCGACCACAACCAGCAAACAATTGCAAAATAATCATCAATCAAGTCTTGACAGTGCATCAAAATTGGATATTGAAAATTTGACCAAAAAATCACAAAAAAATGACCAAGTCTCGCTTCTGACTGATAATCAAGTAATTAAGTTGAGTGATTTAGATAATAAACAGCAGACTATTGATGCTAGTCAAATGCGAAATAACCATCAATCAAGTATTGATAACCAATCAAAAACCAATATTAAAAATATAAGCAAAAAATCACCGGCAATTGATCGAGTATCGCCTTTGGCGGATAATCAGACAGTTGTAGCAAAAAATACTGATGCGCAACCTCCTTTTAACAAGGCAGATTTGCCATTGGATACTGCGCAAACGCCGGCTGTATTGCCCAATGTGCCAAAGGAAAACGAGCAAGGTTTCCAAACTATAGCAAATACCATTGAAAAACCGAAAAAAATTGAATTTTTAAAATCAAATACGAACATTGTTGAAAACACAAAAAATCTTGAGCCGCAACTTACCAATTCCGATTCACTGGCTTATGTGAAATCTCGAAAACCCCACCGCGCCAGATTTCAATGGGGTTTTCTGCTTGCTTTTAATCGAAGTAAAGTAAACTATGCCAATACTTCGCAAACCAACCTTAGCTTGGGTATGCAAGCCGAGTGGCGAATGAGTCGCCGTTGGAGCTTGTGGACTGGTATTAGTTATCGGGCTATGAGCTACGAGGTGGGTAGTTTTGACAATGCTAGTAAGTTTTTGCGAGGTGTAGCTAGTATGGGCGTGGGTTTTCCGACTTCTACCCAAAATTTACAAGGAATTTACACCGGTACACGCGTACAAGCTGATATACTCGAAATACCCTTGGAAGTACGACATTATTGGCAATTGAAAAGTCGTTGGCGAGTATTTGTCAATGGCGGATTGGGTTCAAATTTATACCTTCGTCAAACGATTCAAAATGACTTTGGGGGCGTATCTGAGTATCTCGATTTTATGGGTAATCGGGTTCCGCTCGAAAATTTAGATGTCAATAACACCCAATGGCGTATGTATTGGTTCAGTCACTTCAATGTAGGGCTTGGGCTTGAGTGGCGAATCAGTCCTCGCAATGCCTTGCAAATCAATCCTACGTATCAAATTCCTTTGCGTTTGACCGGTTTGGACGATAGTTATTATTCCAATCTAGGGATCAGAGCGATTTTTAGTTGGTAAACACTTGATAACCCGCCAAAGGCAGACATAGTCAGTTATTTGTGTAAATATTCCATATAACCCCCAAAAATAAAAGATAGCTTTGGCTAAAGCCGAAGCTATCTTTATGAATATGAAGATTTTAAAGGTTATTAAGGAATTAGGAATTAATAATTGGGAATTAGGAATTATTTAATTACCTGACCGTGTCCGCCTTTGGGGGATTTTCAATTAGTTATGTATTTATAAATGTTTACCTAATATTGCTATACAAAATATTTTTTCACGCAAAGACGCTAAGGTGCAAAATATTGATTATCAATGATTTATATTTATCGATTTGAAATTTGTATAGTAGTATGTATAAAATTTACAAGATTTGATTAATTGCTTGATTTTCAATTACTTAGCTCCCAACTAGAAACTCGGAACTAGAAACTCCACGAACTATTGTATGTTGATTTAATGATTTTTCAAAATCTCGTGTCCCATCTTATCGCGTTTGGTGAGCAAATAACTTTCGTTGTGTGGGTTGGGGCTAACTTCAATGGCTACATTCTCTACTATTTCTAAACCGTAACCAATCAATCCGGCGCGTTTTTTTGGATTATTGGAGATCAAACGCATTTTGGTAACGCCCAAGTCGCGTAAAATTTGCGCGCCTACGCCATAGTCGCGCTCATCCATCTGAAAACCCAATTCCAAATTGGCTTGTACGGTGTCCAGCCCTTGCTCCTGAAGTTTGTAGGCTTTGAGCTTGTTAATCAAGCCGATACCACGCCCTTCTTGATTCATATACAACACTACGCCTTTGCCGGCTTTTTCTACCATTTGCATTGCGTGATGCAATTGCGGGCCACAATCACAACGACAAGAGCCAAAAATATCGCCCGTCATACACGAGGAGTGGACCCGCACCAAAACCGGCTCGTTTTTTTCCCATTTACCCTTGATAAGTGCCAAGTGCAGGTCATCGGTATTGATTTGTCGGTAGGCAATCAGCTCAAAATCGCCCCAATTGGTAGGCATATTCACCCCGATTTCGCGGCGAATGAGGCTTTCGTGTTTTAGGCGATAAGAGATAAGGTCTTCGATAGAAACCAGCTTAAGATTGAGGCGGTCAGCCAATTGTCGCAAATAGGGTAGGCGAGCGGCTTCGCCATCTTCGGTCAAAATTTCAATCAAAACCCCCGCCGGATACAAACCTGCCAAACGCGCAAAATCAACCGAAGCCTCGGTGTGTCCGGTGCGGCGCAACACGCCACCGGTTTTGGCTTTGAGCGGAAAAATATGCCCGGGTCGCCCCAAATCTTCGGGCTTGGTTTCGGGATTTACCAAGGCGCGTAAGGTTTTGGCGCGGTCGTGTACCGAAATACCGGTCGTAACGCCGTCTCCCAGCAAGTCAACCGACACCGTAAAAGGGGTACTATGCAAAGTGGTATTGTGTTTTTCACCGACCATCAGCTCCAAGCCCAATTCTTTGCATCTATCTTCGGTCAAGGAAGCACAAAGTACCCCGCGCCCTTCTTTGAGAATGAAATTGACAATTTCGGGGCTTACTTTTTCGGCGGCACAAATAAAATCGCCTTCATTTTCGCGGTCTTCGTCATCGACTACAATGATTACCTCACCGTTTTTTATTGCGGCAATGGCTTCCTCGATGGTATCCAATTTAATTTTTTCTTGGCTCATACAACAATCAGTGAATTATCAATAGCGTAGGGGAGTATGGTAATCATTCGGAAATGAGGATCGGAAATAAACGGGGAAGAACATTGCTGTTCACAATCTCGGCATTTTATTGCATTGACTCTCATTTTGAAATTTTTACAAATGTTTTTTTTAATTACCTGATAGTCAATCAGTTAAAAAAATAATGCTACACTATTGTGCTTTAGTAATAAATTTATTTGTTTGATTTGATTAACAAAAAATCGGGTTATAAACCGAACTAAAAATACTCGGCTTGCCGAATACTTTATCCAATTTGCAAATATAACAATAAACCACACTATAGGGTTGCATTAAAACCGGAATTATTTGTAGGATAAAGATTGGGCGGGGTAGGAGAGGGAAAAGCAAAAAAGCCAACTTTGGAGAGTTGGCTTTTGTAATTAATTGATTATCAATGATTTATAGATAAAATTGGCGTTTTAGTTGGAGGGAGTATTTTTCATTCTGACCCAAGTGTCGGTTCTGCCCACCAAGCCAAAAGAATCGATAGAACCCCGCACCTCGATTTTGTCTTTATTGACCATTTCAATCGTACAGTAATAAGTATTGCCCGATTTGGGGTCATAAATAGTACCATTTGTCCATTTGCCGTCTTTAAATTCAAAGTTTTTGAGGTTGAGCATATTCATAATAGGCGTACCTTTGGGGTCTTTGCGCGGGTTGCCTTGCTCGTCGTTGGGGGTTTTGAGCCATACCACTTTGCCGTGGTATTTTTCTTTGCCTTTTTCTTTAAAAATTCGAATGTACGAAGTCCCTTCACTAGGCATCCACACCCCAACAATATCGGCGGCATCTTGCGCCGAAGTTTTGGAAAAACCCAAAAACAGACTCAAAGTCAATAATAAACCAAATTTGTTGATGAATTTCATAATTTATCGGAAAATTTAAAGTAACTATCATCTATAACGGTAGTAAACCTATGATTTAGCTAAATTGTTTAAAAAAAATTTTAACCACATTGCCTCATAAGGGCTTATCTTTTGCTTATGTTTTTAAGAGTACAAGTATTATTTCAAGTTAGTTTGTTGGTTGAATCTAGGTTGTTAAAATAGATTTCCTCTGTATTGTATGTACCCAGGAATGACTTAAAAATAAAGTAAACAATATTAATTATTAAATAATTGATAATCAATGTATTACATCAGCTTATCAGTACATCCCAGCAATTCTCACTGTAAAATAATTAAACAAAAGTTTTATATTTTAACTTTTACATTTATAAAAATAACAAAATACATAAGCAATTGATAATCAGCATTTTGACTGTATTTTTTCATTAAATTGCCCTTAGCGAAACCCTAAAATTTTTGGAACGAAAGCCGCAAAAATTCGGTTTGAAGCGAGCTTCAGCGAGCGACTAAGCGAAATCGTAGGCTTTCGGTTCAAAAACTCAGG
>JALONJ010000333.1 GCA_025455045.1 Microscillaceae bacterium
ATCTCGTTATTAAAATTCTATCAAGGTTTTGCCCCTAAAGGGGCTATTAACTCGTAAAATATTGATTATCAGGTAGTTAAAAAATAGTAGGGTAGAGTAGTGTAGTCCCCTAAAAGATACAATTTCATAAAAAAAGCCGCCCCTATTAGGAGTCGGCTTTGTTAAGTATTTGATTTTTAAGGAATTACAAACGCAAATTAACCTTTGGCAATCAAATCGGCAACTCTGGCTGAATAACCGGCTTCGTTGTCGTACCAGCCCACAATTTTAGCCAAAGTACCATTTACTGAGGTCAATTTGGCATCAAAAATACAAGAGTGCGGATTGCCCACAATATCAGCCGATACGATTTCGTCTTCGGTATATTCCAAAATACCTTTGAGCGTAGTTTCGGCGGCTTGTTTCATTGCGGCATTGATTTCGGCGGCGGTTACTTCTTTTTTCAAGATAACGGTCAAGTCGGTCAATGAGCCATCGGGCGTAGGCACACGCATTGCAGTACCGTCCAATTTACCTTTGAGGTGGGGCAATACCAAGCCTACGGCTTTGGCGGCTCCGGTAGAGGTAGGCACAATCGATAGGGCGGCGGCACGCGCGCGGCGCAAGTCGCTGTGAGGTCCGTCTTGCAGGTTTTGGTCTTGAGTATAAGCGTGAATGGTGGTAATGTACCCTTTTTCAATGCCAAATACATCGTCCAATACTTTAGCCATTGGCGCAAGGCAGTTGGTAGTACAAGAGGCATTAGAAATGATTTTTTCATCGCCTTTGAGCGTGTCTTCATTTACACCCAATACTACGGTAGGAATGTTGCCTTTGGCAGGGGCAGAGATGATTACTTTTTTGGCTCCGGCGGTAAGGTGCATACCGGCACCGGCTTCATCGACAAAGCGTCCGGTTGATTCCAATACTACATCTATACCTAGGCTTGCCCAAGGCAATTTGGAAGGGTCACGCTCGGCATAAACGCGAATTTTTGTGCCGTTTACAATCAAGTTTTCGGCATCGTGGCTTACCGTTCCGGCAAATCGTCCGTGTACCGAGTCATATTTTAAAAGATGCGCCAATGTAGCGGTGTCGGTTAAGTCGTTGAGAGCCACCACTTCTACTTCAGTTTTTTGGAGCAATGCGCGGTATGATAAACGTCCGATACGCCCGAAACCGTTGATAGCAACTTTGATTTTAGACATTGTATTAAAGTTTAAATTGTTCAATAATTACAGTACAAACTTATATATATTTTTGGAATATCATACAAATCTTAGCCTTTCAATCTTGTTAATAACTCGATTTATTGTATTATGAATGTTTTTTAGTCGAATTATTATATTTCGGGCTTGAGTAGGGCTAATTACTTTTTTGTAAATAATGCATTGTATTCATTCGTATTGGTCAAAAAAAAATAAACTTCCCTTTTTTTAAATGCCGATGAATGTTTTATATATCAAAAAAAAAGCTCATAAATTTCTCAAAATTTGTGAGCTTTTTTTTAAAGAATAAATATATAACTACCTGATAATCAAGTGATTATTTAGCATAACTTACGGCGCGCATTTCCCTGATTACGGTTATTTTGATTTGTCCGGGGTATTGCATATCGCGTTCAATTTTTTGGGCAATATCAAATGAAAGTTGTCCGGCGCGGTCATCGGTAATGCTTTCGGCATCGACGATTACCCTTAGCTCGCGTCCGGCTTGAATGGCGTAGCACTTGCTCACGCCATCAAACGCAACTGCCAAATCTTCCAACTCTTTGAGGCGTTTGATATAAGATTCCATCACCTCGCGGCGTGCGCCCGGGCGCGAACCCGAAATAGCATCGCAAGCCTGTACCAAAGGCGAAATCAAAGAAGTCATTTCTATTTCGTCGTGGTGCGCGCCAATGGCGTTGCACACTTCGGCGTTTTCTTTGTATTTTTGGGCAAGTTGCATACCCAAAATGGCGTGAGGCAAATCCGGCTCTTCGGGATATACCTTGCCAATGTCGTGCAACAATCCGGCACGTTTGGCAAGTTTGGCATTTAAGCCTAGTTCAGCCGCCATAGTCGCACATAGTTTGGCTACTTCGCGGGAGTGTTGCAATAAATTTTGCCCATAAGACGAGCGATAGCGCATCCGCCCTACCAATTTAATCAACTCAGGGTGTAAGCCGTGGATTCCCAAATCGATAGCTGTCCGCTCGCCAATCTCTACAATTTCTTCCTCCATAGCTTTGGTGGTTTTGGCAACAATTTCCTCGATGCGGGCGGGGTGAATACGTCCGTCTGACACCAATTTTTGCAAAGACAAACGCGCGATTTCGCGCCTTACGGGGTCAAAACCCGAAATAATGATGGCTTCGGGAGTATCATCGACAATAATTTCAACGCCGGTAGCGGCTTCCAAAGCGCGAATATTGCGTCCTTCGCGGCCAATAATTTTACCTTTTACATCATCGCTTTCAATGTTGAAAATCGAGACACAGTTTTCAATGGCGTGTTCGCTGGCAGTGCGTTGAATGGTCTCAATTACTACTTTTTTGGCGGCTTTGGCGGCGGTCAGTTTGGATTCCTCAACAATATCTTTGATAAAAGAGGCGGCTTTGGTTTGGGCTTCTTCTTTGAGCGTCTCAACGAGTTGATTACGGGCTTCTTCGGCGGTCAAGTTGGCAATTTTCTCCAAATTTTTGACTTGTTGAGAGCGCATTTTTTCGGCTTCTTCTTTGCGTTTGGCAATGATTTCGGCTTGTTCGAGCAGACTGTCTTTGATTTTATCGAGGTCGTTTTCTTTGCGTTTTACATCCTCGAGTTGTTTGCTAAAGGCTTGTTGTTGTTGTTTGAGCTTATTTTCATTTTGGGCGAAGATGTTTTTCTTTTTGTTGGTTTCTTCCTCAAACTCGGCTTTGAGTTTCAAAAATCGCTCTTTAGCCTCCAGCATTTTGTTGTTTTTGGTATTTTCGGCTTCTTGTTTGACCGACTCAGCTTTCAACTCGGCTTCTCGAATAATAAGTCGGGCTTTTTCTTCGCTTTCATTTTGGATGCGATTGAGGACTTTTTTGAGCAAAAAACGGTCAATTCCTATCCCTACACCGATAGAAACCACCGCAATTAATATATAAATAATGGCAGCCATAATTAAACAAGGTGTTTTTATGATTAATAATTAATAGTAAACCAGCACTTTGGGCTTTGCCCAAGGTGGTAAATCAGCCAAAAAACAAAAGGGAAAATGCAGTAGAAGAAGGGAAAAATTAACGGGAAGTTTTTGCAACAACTTATGAGCGAAATGCCTAGGCAACTTGGCAAACTTGTTTTCAAGGCTTTATTTGGAGAAATAAAGCGGGCTTGATTTGATTCACCAAAATCATTGATAAACCACTGATTTTCAGTAGTTTATGCGAGTTGTCCAAAATTTAAGTATCAGATGTTAATCTGTATCTTAGCACTCGAGTTCGACAAAATAAGCCTACATTTTATTTATCATATCAAAATCGATTTGTGATTGATTTTTACAATATCCAATGATAATTTGCTGGTTATCATCGGTTTATCAAAAAGCAATATTTCATTTAATTTCTCTAAACTTATTATTTAATTTTTGAAGTGTAATATTGTTCAAAAAAAACCTTATGCTTTGATGCAAATTATTGATTTCCAATTAATTGGATAAAATCTGGCAAGCGCACTTGTTTAATTTTACCCTGCCCAAAACTCACGTTTATTTGAGATTTAATTGAGCAATTTTCCTTCGCCTACCCAATTCAATTTTGTGGGCGGGCTGTATTAACCAACAATGTTAGGGATTTTTTGTTTAATTTAAAAATTTTTTTAGATAAGATGTGATTTTTAGATGTTTTTGCTCATCTTTCGCCTCTTGGCGCATTGTCAAAGAATGTTTGGATAATTTAGTTTTCAATAAAAAAACTAATTTTGAGCATCTTTAAAAAAATTTAATTTAACTTCTTTCTAATTCAATGAAATACTCACTCATTCTTATTTTTTCAATTTTGACTTGCTTGTCCACTTTTGCCCAAAAAGATAAAATCACCTTGGTAATTCACGGCGGAGCCGGTACTATTTTGAAAGAGAATATGACCCCCGAACTCGAGAAAGCCTATCACGACAAAATGCAAGAAGCCCTCCGCAAGGGCTATGAAATCCTCAAAAACGGGGGCAAAAGCCTAGATGCTGTAACCGAAGTTATCAAAATTTTGGAAGATTCGCCTTTGTTCAACGCCGGTAAAGGGGCGGTTTTTAGTGCTGATGGCAAAAACGAACTCGATGCCTCCGTAATGGACGGCGCAACGCTCAAAGCTGGGTCGTGTGCCAGTGTAATGACTGTCAAAAACCCTATTACGCTGGCTCGCCGCATTATGGAAAACTCGCCCCACGTGATGCTGATTGGGCGGGGTGCCGAAAAATTTGCCCAAGAACAAGGGCTGACTATAGTGCCTAATGAGTATTTTCAGACCGAAACTCGCCTCAAACAACTCAAAAAAGAGAAAGGCGAAAAAATCAAAGAAAAAAACAAGAAAAAAGACAAAGACGACAGCAGCCTCCTTGACCAAATGCCTCAAGATAAATTTGGCACCGTAGGTTGTGTAGCTCTGGACGAATATGGCAATATTGTAGCCGGAACTTCTACTGGGGGTATGAGCAACAAAAAATGGAATCGGGTCGGCGACTCGCCCATCATTGGCGCGGGTACGTATGCCAACAATCAAACTTGCGGCGTATCGGCAACCGGACACGGCGAGTATTTTATTCGGGCAGTAGTAGCTTATGATATTTCGGCTTTGATGGAGTATCAAGGAATGAGTCTTGAGCAAGCCGCCAACCGAGTCGTGATGGAAAAACTGGTCAAAATGGGCGGCGAAGGCGGTATAGTGGCTTTGGACAAAAACGGCAATATTGCTATGCCTTTCAACTCGCCGGGTATGTATCGCGGCTATATCAAAGCTGACGGGCAAGCCCAGACTTTTATTTATAAATAATTGATACTGTTTAAACTTCGGCAAAGGTTTGAACTTTGCCGAAGCTGATAGAAAAACTAATGATTTATAACTGCTTGATAATCAAGTAGTTATAAAGAATAAGAAAAAATAATGCGTACAATATCTTTTGGCAATCTATTGATATGGCTCACCTCCGGCGATTTTTCAATTAATTACAAAATTATTCCCTTTTCATTATTCACTATTCAACTAAGCTCGCTCAACCTAAATTTTTGCTTTAACAAAAATAAAATTTCCTAATCCGGTCTTCAAGCCCTAACTTTGCTTGGCAAATAACCACTCTAATTTTATTTGCCATGAGTTTTGACGCATCCCGCGAAATTTTTGAAGCCCTCACCTATGATGACGTGCTTCTGTTACCGGCTTACTCCGAAGTATTGCCCAAAGACGTAGATACTACTACCTACCTTACTCGTAATATTCAACTAAATATTCCGCTCATTTCGGCGGCAATGGATACCGTTACCGATGCCGAGATGGCTATTGCAATGGCGCAGGAGGGCGGTATTGGTATGATTCACAAAAGTATGTCCATTGAACGACAAGCCGCCGAAGTGCGCAAGGTAAAACGCTCGCAAAGCGGAATGATTCTTGACCCCATTACCCTGCCCGAAACTGCTACGCTCGCCGATGCTCACCGCATTATGGCAGACTACAAAATCGGCGGTATTCCGGTCATCAATCCAAGTGATGAACTGATAGGCATTATCACCAACCGCGATTTGCGTTTCCAAAAAGACCTCAGCATATCGGTAACGCACATTATGACCCGCGAAAATCTCATCACTGCCCCCGAAGGCATTGATTTGCAAAAAGCTGAAGATATTTTGCAAGAATATAAAATCGAAAAATTGCCGATTGTCAATAAACAAGGCAAACTAATCGGCTTGATTACTTACAAAGATATTTTGAAAAAGAAAGACCGCCCCTACGCCTGCAAAGATGAGTACGGACGCTTGCGCGTGGGCGCGGCAGTAGGCGTTACGAGCGATGTAATGGCAAGGATTGAAGCCTTGCAAAAAGCCGGCGTTGATGTGATTAGCATTGATACTGCCCACGGACATTCCAAAGGTGTAATTGATACCCTCAAAGCCATCAAAGCTACTTTCAAAAACCTAGATGTAATTGCCGGTAATATTGCGACCGGCGAAGCCGCCCTTGCCCTTGCCCAAGCCGGTGCCGATGCCGTAAAGGTAGGTATCGGACCGGGGAGTATTTGTACTACACGCGTAATTGCAGGTGTGGGTGTACCCCAGTTTTATGCAGTGTGGGAGTGTGCCTCTGCCCTCAAAGATATGGGTGTGCCGGTGATTGCCGATGGGGGTATTCGTTTTTCGGGCGATGTTGTCAAAGCCATTGCCGGTGGTGCCAGCAGTATTATGGCAGGCTCGCTCTTTGCCGGAACCGAGGAAGCACCCGGTGAGATTGTCATTTACGAAGGTCGCAAATACAAAGGCTATCGAGGTATGGGTTCGGTAGAAGCAATGGAAGAAGGCTCAAAAGACCGCTATTTTCAAGATACCGAAGTGGACAAAAAGAAACTCGTACCCGAAGGCATCGTAGGGCGCGTGCCATTCAAAGGACCCGTTTCGGAGGTGATTTATCAATTGATTGGCGGCTTAAAAGCCGGTATGGGCTATTGCGGGGCAAAAGACATTCCTTCGTTGAAAAAAGCCAAGTTTGTCAAAATAACTGCCGCCGGAGTCCGCGAAAGCCACCCGCACGACATTCAAATCATCAAGGAAGCCCCTAATTATTCCCGATAAATACTTGGGCAAAATTGGTTTATCTAAATCCTAATCAAGTAGATGTACCCATTTGCTAAGCACTGACAACTTGCCTTTGGCGCATTAGCAAATCAATACATTTACTTGTTTTTATGTAGTTAGCTCTACTTTGGCACTTTAAAAAAGGATATGGATATTTGAATCTATATTTTAAGTTTCTCTCGAAAATTTTTGATTAAAATTACGTGAATATTTTGAAACATATTAAAAAAGTACAAAAAATTGAAGTTTTAAAAAAAACAATCCAAAATCCCTCCAAGCCGTCATCCTGTAAGGAACTTT
>JALONJ010000693.1 GCA_025455045.1 Microscillaceae bacterium
TTAAAACTAACACTATTTCTAAGGTTTGTAAATTGGTTTATTTCAATATTCTCAATTACCTTATACTCATTACCAACTTGAACAGTAGCATTACAAGTTTCTTTATCTTGATTAAGATTAAATTCTACCATTGCTTCGCCAATATCCAAATCATTGAAATCGAGGGTGTATTTGGGGCTAAATACTTCATAAACTGCCCAGAAATATGGGTCTGCCACTTTTTGATTCCCATCCAAGGTTTCACTACTTTTTAATAATTCTAGCCGGACTTCCCTTAATATGGATGAAACATTATCATACATATTGGGCAAAAATTTATCATAAAACATCTCAGCCACTTTAAGAGCTGACTGATCATTAATATTCCATAAAGAGCCAATCCCGATGGTGTTTTCAGTCATTTTCTCTAAAAAAGCCGCCATAATAGAATCACGCCCACCGATACCACTTTCGCAGGTGTGAAGCCAAATTAATCTTGGCACGTCCAAATTAAATTCATCCACGTCTTGAATTGTTATAGTTCCATTGTCTTTTTTTAAAGTTAGGTAACCTAAGCCACTGCAATATCCATGAGTAACAATATGCCAAACGTGAGGGTTATTTTTAATCTGAAACACGGCAAAAGCAACATCTTTTTTCATTTGACTAAGATCAAAAGCATTTACTATTTTGTTATATTCTTTTGCCAATTCACTTACTTTCAAAATCTCTTGCGGAGCGCGAGTTAGTTCTTTCTGTTCTGGTCGGCATTTGTCTTGTTCAGCTTCTTCGGCTTTAGTGATTGGTATTTTTACAATCTGGCCTTCTTTAAGCTTATCAAGCAGTTTTATTTTATTGCATTTTTCAGCCAATCGTTTTTTCTGATATAAGATTTGTTTGTTCTCTACGGTATTATTCCACACAAGACAAGGGTAATATAAGTCCATTATTTCATCCAAGTTTATATCTTTCGAGCGTACTTTGTGTTCTCTATATTCATCGCAATTTTCGGTAATTTCATCTTCAGCATCTCGCTTATCTTTTTCTCCCACCTTGCTTTGCCTTTCCACGATTCTATCCAGAGAACTCTCAACGGTTTCGGCTTGCTTATCCAGCAGCGTCAATTCTTTTTAAGTAGTCGCGCATAGGTTTATTGAGTTTAGGTTTTAATAATTATTTGATTATCAATGAGTTATGTAATTTTTTAAGAATCTTCACAATTTTTTCGGGAAATTTTGGGCTGGCTAAAAAATCTAAACTCATTTACGCGCGCAGGCTAAAGCCCGCGGTACAATTTTCTTGAAAAAGAGTGAAGATTCATTTTTAATTGATAATTTTTAATCCCTTATTGCAATGCCCCAACCTCAAATTTTATTTTCCATGCATTGAGTTTTCCGGCATCAGGAAAACCATAATCATACATTTTCATTTTCCAAGTGCCTTTGATGTTTTGTCCCTGAAAAAAAGTATTCAAAGGAGCGATGGTTATGTTACTAGGGTAGTTACTTGTCCCTTTCAAAGGGGCATAATTACCGGTAGCAATTGGGTCACTAATCGTTGTATTGGTAAAAGTAGAATTAAAGGTCAGTTTATTGCCCACTATAAAAGCATTTTTTACCCCACAACCATTATCAAGGACTGCACCAATTCGTTTAATAAGCCCAACAGATGCACCCGAAGGAAGTATAAGTTCGGCTACTACATCACCTCCGAAGCCATGACTAATGTCTAGCTCTATACTGATTTTTGAGCCATCAGCTACAATTCCTTCTCGCTCAATCACAATCGTATTTTCGGCTATACCTGGGGTAACACCAGTTCCACAATCTGCTGAAATTTTGGTGGCATCCGGCACGTTTAGCGCAATGTTATTTTCCAAAACAGCTGGAAGCTTTAGCCTTTGGTCAACTTCAAACTCATTGACGGAGGTGGCGGTTCTACCATTTACGGTAACACTTATTTTGCCGGTAACTGCCCCATTGGGTACGACTACAGTGAGCTGGGTAGTGGTAGCGGTATTGACCACGGCGGTTTTATCACCAAATTTTACTAGGTTTTTGGTCTTATCGGCATCAAAACCACCATTGAGGGTAATCACATCGCCTATATAGCCCTTGGTCGGGGTAAATGTGAGAGGAATAGACGGTTCTTCTTCATTTTTCTTACAACTGGCTATGCCCAATAGGATAAACATCAGTATCGGGGCAGTGTTTTTGAGGGTGAAATTTGCATTCATAGTTTTATTTTTATAAAAATTTAATTATCAATCATTTACAAAATTTTATTTCTCATACTCCTTCAAATCCTTCAGCATCGCAATCATTTTGGGTTGGGGCGAAATATCGGTTTTCCAGCTGATGAAGCTATTGTGGGTATAAAGCCCGGGTTTGCCACTCAGGGCATTGTTAGAAACTTGCCACATATCTTTTTCACTGTATTTCAAGGGGATGCCAAAACGCATTGCATTGAGCAAAGTCCAGTACTTAACGGTATTGATTTCGGCATCCGTATATCTTTCGTAGTATTGATAATTTTTGTAGTTGAGTTCAATGACCAAATTATGCTCAAGTATAACTCCTCGCCCACGCTTGCCATAATCATTGACCCAAGTATAATGCTGCCCTTCGCGGGTTTCCAAAGCTCCCCAATTGCAGATTTCGATGCCGACACTGCCTTGCTCCAAAGCCCAATTGCCGGTGCCGATATGATAAGCCCAACACTCCTCGTCATAGCCCCGAACCAAAGTACCGTCATTGGTCGTGCCGACGGCGGTGGCT
>JALONJ010000334.1 GCA_025455045.1 Microscillaceae bacterium
CACGCAGGATGACGGCTTGGGGAGATTTTGGATTCTCTTTTTAAAACTTTAATTGTTTGTACTTTTTCAATATTTTTCAAAATATTCACGTTAAATTAATGGTGGAATGGTGAAATAAAAGTTTGGGAACAAGAATAAGGAACAAGAAAAAATAATGCGTACAATATTTTTTAGTAACATATTGACTTTCAGGTAATTACAAAATTATTCATTTTACATTATTCACTATTCATTCCTAAAATAAAGTAAAGTAAAGTAAACAATTGAATTTATTAATTAATTGACCGTGTTTGCCTCTGGCTGATAATCAATGTATTATAACTTGTCCGCCTCTGGTGGATTAGCACATCAGCACATCTTACAAACTTGTCCGCCTCTGGTGGATTAACTCATTACTTAGTTTCCTGCTTTGGTGGGGCTAGTGGACTTTGAATTAGACAATTGAATGGATTAGAAATGAATGTAATGGACTTAAACCATATTTTTGAAAAATTTAACCAACTCAAAGTCCTCATTATTGGAGACGTAATGTTGGATTCTTACTTGTGGGGCGAGGTAAATCGGATTTCGCCCGAAGCTCCCGTACCCATTGTGAATGTCAAAAAACGCGAAAAACGCCTCGGCGGAGCCGCCAATGTAGCGATGAATGTATTGGCAATGGGCGCAAGCCCAATTTTGTGCGCCGTAGTGGGCAAAGATGCCGATGCCGAAGATTTTAGAAAATTGCTTGCCGAAAATAATTTGAGTGATGCCGGCATTGTCCAAAGCGAAGACCGCATTACGACCATCAAACATCGAATATTAGCCGGACACCAACAAATGATTAGGGTGGATTCGGAAATGACCGACTTGATTACCGAAACCGAGCGCGAAAATTTGTGGCAACAAATTCAAAAACTTTTGCCGACTTGCCAAGTCGTTATTTTTGAAGATTATGACAAAGGTGTGCTAGATAAAGTACTGATTAGCAAGACTATAGCTTTGGCAAATCAATTAAATATACCCACGGTAGTGGATCCGAAGAAACGCAATTTTTTGCATTATGAACACGCTACGCTATTCAAACCCAACCTCAAAGAATTAAAAGAAGGTTTAAAGATTGATTTTAAGGCAGACAATTGGTCGGAGTTAAAAAAAGCCGTTAATTTGCTTCGCCAAACTTTGCAAGTCAAGTACGCATTTGTAACCCTCTCCGAAAGAGGGGTTTATATTGAGAGCGAAACCGAAGAATACGCCCAAGCCGCTTATTTGCGAGCGATTGCCGATGTGTCGGGCGCGGGCGATACCGTGATAAGCGTGGCGGCTTTGGCTTTGGCGGCGGGTTTGTCGCCACAGTTGTTGGCGGGTTTGGCAAATTTGGCAGGCGGTTTGGTATGTGAGTATGTGGGCGTAGTCTCGATTGATAAGCAAAAGCTTTTGCAAGAGGCAAGAAAGGTTTATAATGCTTAGTGTAAATTCTGACAAGGGTTAATCCACTGATAATCAGTTATTTATACAAAATATGAGATAAACTAAGTTTATACAAACACTTAATTTATATAAATCCCTGTAATGTTTTGAAAATACTACTATACAAAATATGCTTTTGCGCAAAGACGCTAAGGCGCAAAATACTGATTATCAATGATTTATATTTTCCAATTTGAAATTTGTATAGTAGTATATGTTTTGAACCTTATAAGAAGTTAATCAACTGATAATCAATATATAAGCACTTTATTTACTCATCATTCATTCCAAGGAATCTAATCATATATGAGCAATCAACGCACCCTTGAGCGTTTAAACGATTTACTGTATAGTACGCACGACCGTATATTCGCTATCTTGAATTGGGTAAATAACCTTACTTTAATTCTTTCGATAGCTTTTTTGATTTATGCTATGGGCTGGGATTTGGAGGCTGATGAAGTAAGTCGGGTTTTTCGCTGGTTGGAGGTTTTAATTGTAATTTTTGTCATTGATTTTTTTATTCGAATGTTGTATTCATTCGAGCGCATCAAATACTTGCAAAGCAAACCTTTGGAAAGTGTGATGGTGTTGATTTACTTGTTTTTTTTGTTTGGTAATTTATTTCAATTAGATATTATTTATAATCTTTTTTTGTTGTTTGCATTAGAAGATTACAATTCCTTTTACGAAATATACATAGTTGTTTATATTCTTACCCTTACTTTTATTGGGATTGCCCGCGCCAGTCGGTTGCTGGGCAAAATCCAAATTCAACCGGCAACTACCTTTATTTTTAGTTTTATTATTCTGATTTTGGGTGGAGCTTCGTTTTTGATGCTACCGGCGATGACCACCATTCCGGGCAGTATGCGATTTATTGATGCTTTGTTTACTTCGGCGAGTGCGGCTTGTGTTACGGGCTTGTCGGTACAAGATACGGCTACTTTTTTCACTTTCAAAGGGCAGGTAGTTATCTTGATTTTGATTCAGTTGGGGGGGATTGGCATTGTATCATTTGCTACTTTTTTTGCAACTTTCTTGAGTTCGGGCGTGGGTTTGAAACAACAAGCCATCATTCAAGATGTATTGAGTACTGAGTCTTTGGCTTCGGCGCGCAATACTTTGCGCCAAGTGGTCTTGCTTACTTTTTTGCTCGAGGTAGTGGGCGCAGTTGCTGTGTTTTTTGCGTGGAAGCCCGAAGTGCAGTTTCATACCCCCGTACCCCAATGGGAAATAAGCCCTGCCGAAATCGAGAATCAAAAGCCTAGGAATCAGCCGATTATCGCTACCGATACTTTGAAAAACATTAAAAAAAACCTTCAAAAAAATCTCAAGCCCACCAACGAAGGCGATAGTTTAAAAAATGTATTGGATAGCCTCCAATTTGCCGAAAACCCCGAAACCAAAGACAGCAGCTCGGCAGATATGCCTTTGGAAATCTTGGTGATTGAAGACGAACAAGATACTACTACTGCGGTGGCAGCACTTCCTACCCCTGCCAACAAACGTCTCAACAATACGCTGGCTAATAAAATTTGGTACTCAATATTTCACGCGGTTTCGGCATTTTGCAATGCGGGTTTTAGCTTGTTTTCGGGCAATTTGTACGAGCCGGTAGTGGATACGTGTTATCAATTGCATTTGGTCATTGCCTTTATCATCATATTTGGGAGCTTGGGTTATACGACTATTACCGACGTGTTTTCGCCACGTAGCCTGCGCGAGCGGATGCGTAAACCTTGGAAACAGTGGACTTTGGGTTCGCAAATTGCCGTCAATATGACAATTGTGTTGATAGTGGTAGGTGGGGTGTTGTATTTCTTTTTGGAACAAGAACATACCTTACAAGGCAAAAATTTGTTTGAGCAAATTGTAACCGCTTTTTTTCAGGCAGTAACGCCGCGCACGGCAGGCTTCAATACTGTTGATATGTCTTTGAAAGGCATCAGCGAGCCTACTTTTTTATTGATTATCTTTTTGATGTTTATTGGCGCAGCTTCCGGCTCTACGGGCGGGGGTATCAAAACATCAACTTTTTTCTTGTTGATTCACTCCTCCATTGCCAGCATTACCGGCAAAAAAAATGTTGAAATTGGCAAGCGCACGATACCCGTCGATACCATCAATCGGGCTATCTCAATTGTGCTATTTGCTATTTTTTACAATGCAATTTGTATATTTTTATTGGCAATTTTGCAAGGAGCAGATATAAGGGAGTTGGTTTTTGAGCAAATATCGGCTTTTGCTACAGTAGGCTTGAGCAATGGAATTACTGCATCTTTGAATGATTATTCTAAGGCAATTATCATTCTTACAATGTATATCGGTCGGGTGGGTACACTCACGCTCGCGCTTGCCTTGAGTAAGAAGGTAATCAGTACTTCTTATCAGTATCCTACCGCCCACGTAATGGTAGGGTAGTTTATGTTGCTTCAAAAGCCCTCCAAATCAAAAACAATTTTGGCTAATTCTACTTTGGTACTTTGCAAAAGCCAAATATATGGCTAATATTGCGTACTTTGAAAACTATGATGATTTAAAACATTGATCATTCCGCCATAGGCAAGACTTGGTCAATGAGGTGCGGGGTTTTCTTGAGGAGGAGAATTTGATTTAATACTTGCGTAAAATGTTGGAAAATTACTTGACTACCATATACCAAACTCAAAAATCGCTCTTTTCTTGAGAATTATTTTAACCGTGAATATTTTAGTAACTACTTGATAATGAGCTAATTATGATGTAAAAATACGCTTTTTTTGACAAATCATCAATTATTTTAAATATAAAATTGTATTTTTTTAATATAATAAATATTTAATATGATTTTTGTAAAAGTATATAAAATACTGATAATCAATTAGTTAATTAAAAAATTGAACCAATAAAAATAACACAAGTAAGTCATCCTATAAGGAACTTTGTGGACTTTTTTAAGCCTCTCCCCAGCCCTCTCCGAAGGAGAAGGAGGAATACAAGAGAGGGAATTTACAAGGCATTGATTATCAGCCAGAGGCAGACACAGTCAATTAATTACAGAAATATTTTAAGACATAGCAATTTAACAAAGTTCCACGCAGGATGACGACTTCGGGGAATTTTAGATTGTTTTTTAAAGATTTATTTTTTGTACTTTTTCAATATTTCTCAAAATATTCACGTTAATTTATTGTTTAACAATGCTTGAAAGTATTGTTAATTTTATATATTTTAGCTCGCCTTTTACGTATTAACTAAATTAACCTCCGCATTAAGTGATTTTAAGCGACATAAGCAATCAAGACATTAGTTTTTGGGCAGATATTACCTCTTTCATAGGCTTTGGAGTAACAATTATAACTTTAATAATCAGTTTATTATTAAGAACCGAAGTTAAAAAACTTCAAGACAATAATTTAATTGATAAAAGACTACCTGAACATATCAAAACTTTGGAAATTTTCGCCTCAGAATTAAACAAAAGGATGGATGATTTGAATGATGAAAAGAATATTAATTATATTGAAATAGAACTCTCAAAAATAATTTCTGAATTAGTCAGTCTTAACAAAAAAAGATTAGATAAAACCGAAAAAACGAGCATCAGAAGTCTAATAAAATTTATCAAACAAACAAACAATAAGAAAATAGATTTTTATCGGCAAATTTATCGAGAAACTCAAGCCTTGATTATTAGTTTGCGAAATGTGTTGCAAGATAACCAAAACCGATTACGCCCATGATGGAAAAAGAATATATCGATGCCATTATCAACTTAAATTGGCAAACCCAAGACCAAATATTAAAATGGAAGGTGGCAGAGTCGCCTATCGATTCCATAAGAAATGATGAACAATTAATCGGTACAAGCTTTGAAACAGAACCTAATAAAGAAAATTCAAAACTCCGGCTGTATAAATATCGCAAAGATACGCCTTATCAAACCGAAATTTCTTATCGTTTGGAAATTCTCGATTTATCCAATAAAATAGAATTTACGTTCCCTTATTTCTGGGTAATCGCCGACCTTTATGATACGGTTGAGATAAAAGTAAGTAACTTCCGACAAAAAATTCAAGGCTTTCTAACCAATCACTGATTCAACTCTCAAGATATTTTGAATTGATACATTCCTCTGCGTCAGTTTAATTTTGAAAAATGTTTTATAAAATGAAATATTGTTATTATAAATGATTTTTTTATACAACTTATCAATTCAATTATATTATTTTCTGGTCTGGTTTGCTTCATTTTTTAAAGATAAGGCAAAAAAGTGGTACGTAGGGCGGAAAAACATTTTTCAAACCCTTGAAAATCAATTAGAAGGCAATGCTGCTCCGATTATTTGGTTTCACGCAGCATCATTGGGCGAATTTGAGCAAGCCCGCCCAATCATAGAAGCCATAAAAATTGAAAATCCGCCGTTTGATTCAAAAAATCCGAAGTCGGAAACTCAAAATCAAAAATCTTTTAAAATTCTCCTTACCTTCTTCTCTCCTTCGGGGTATGAAGTCCGAAAAGACTATGAATCAGCCGATTATGTATTTTATCTACCTTTGGATACCCCTCAAAATGCGCAAAAATTTTTGAATATGGTAAAACCGGCGGCGGTTTTTTGGGTGAAGTATGAATTTTGGTATCACTACCTCCGCGCTATCCAAAACCGGCAGATTCCACTCATCTTGTTTTCGGCAGTTTTTCGAGAAAATCAATTCTTTTTTAAGTGGTACGGCAAGGCATTTTTGAATTTATTAAAAGGTTTTACCCAAATATTTGTCCAAAACGAACAATCGTATAACTTATTGAAAATCAAGGGTTTACAAAACGTACAAATTGCCGGAGATACTCGTTTTGACCGCGTAAGTGCCACCGTACAAAATGTCCAATCATTTCCAATTGTTGAGCAATTCAAAAATCACAACAAATTGTTGATAATCGGCTCAAGTTGGAGCGAAGATTTGGCAGTTTTGTTACCCTTTTTAAATGGTTTTAAATTCCCTTTAAAGGTTATTATTGCGCCCCACGAAATCCAAGAAAACAAACTACAAGTCCTTGAAAATCAATTAGTTAAAAAAAGTATTCGTTATTCACAAGTTCAAAACATCAAGCCTGAAGAACTCAAAACCTTCGAGGTACTCTTGATTGACAACGTGGGAATGTTGGCTTCTTTGTATCAATCCGGCGAATTTGCCTACATTGGAGGGGCTTTTCAGCAAGGCCTGCACAACATACTCGAACCGGCAACTTTTGGAATGCCGGTTATTTTTGGTAAAAAATACCACAAAAACCCTGAAGCTCAAGATTTAATTGCTTTGGGTGGGGCGTTTTCTATTCAAAATTCGGCGGAGTTTGAGCTGTTGTTCGAGCGTTTGTACCAAAATGACGAGCAAAGGCAAGCCGCCGGAAATATTTGTCGCACTTACATTGCCCAAAATATCGGAGGCGCGACAAAGGTATGGGATTATTTCCAAAAAAATATAAGTATTTGATTATCAGTGGTTTATACTAAAATAAGGGTTCTTCACCACTTTTCAGGAATGAAAATCTTTTTTCTGAAATTTATCAATTTCAGTGATTCTGAGCGAAGCGAAGAATCTGAAACTCTTGATAATCA
>JALONJ010000020.1 GCA_025455045.1 Microscillaceae bacterium
TGCTGATTATCAATTACTTATATATTTTGTTATTTTTATAAATATAAAAGTTAAAATATAAAAGTTTTGTTCAATTATTTTACAGTGGGAATTGCTGTTTTACTTTCTGTATTTGAGATAAACACCTGATTATCAATCATTTACAACTAATACTGTCAAATTTACCACAAAGTTCACAAAGGTAATCACAAAGAAGCACGAAGGTCTTGGTGGACTTTGTGGGTATTTTCTTGGTGTTCTTTGTGTTTAAATAGTTTATGCTTGCCTTAGCTTTTGCAAATAAAGCTTCTGTAAATGTTTGATTATCAGGAGTTTATATCACTTTTAAAAACAACAAATTAAAATATGTATGTGTCTGATTATCAGACATTTACATATTTTTATTTTTTTTATAAAACCTCCACCATTAGGCACACAATTTAGCAGTATAATCCTAAACCGATTTCCAAGATTTATCGCTATTTTTGAAACTATTTAGTTCCAAAATCCATTAAAGGAATTGTGCTTAGAGATATAATCGTGTAATGTAAGGTGTATTAAATAAATGGATTTGGGAAAAATCATAAAATAATGCAAATTCATTTTATAAATATCTAATAACCAATCATTTAAGTTGTTTTTATCCTCAACTCTCCAATGAAATTTTTTGCATTTCTCAGTTCAGTCTTAGATTGTTTAAACTTTTTAAAAATATGAATGAACCCATACAAAATTCGCCTAGCCAAATTCGTTTGCCTTTATTGCTTGCCATTGCTTTGAGTGCCGGAGTTTTGATTGGGGCAACTATGTTTGGCGGTAGCAAAAACATTCAATTGATTACCAAAGGCTACACCAAATTTCGAGATATTCTTACGCATATTGACCAAAGCTATGTCGATACTGTCGATACCGAAGTTTTGATAGATTATTCCATTGACAAAATGCTTGAGAAACTCGACCCGCATACTGTCTATATTCCAGCCAAAGATGTCGACCAAGCCAATATGCAGCTTGAGGGCGACTTTGACGGCATTGGCATTGAATTTAATATCTTCCGAGATACTATTATTGTCGTTGCCCCACTCGCCGGTGGCCCGTCCGAAACTGCCGGTTTGCAATCCGGCGATCAAATCATTCAGGTTGATGAGCAATTGGTAGCCGGAGCTAAGTACAAACCGGACACTCCCAAAGTCTTTCGGCTCTTGCGCGGCAAACGCGGCTCAAAAGTAAAACTAACGGTCAAACGCCGCCAAGCCAAGAGTTTGCTCGAATACACCGTTACCCGCGACAAAATTCCGAGCTATTCGGTAGATGCCGATTTTATGATTGACCAACAAACCGGCTATATCAAAGTAAGCCGTTTTGCCGCCAATACTTATCAAGAGTTTAAAGAATCCCTCCAAAAACTCAAAAAACAAGGTATGAAACAACTAATGCTCGACCTACGCGACAATCCGGGGGGCTATATGGATAGAGCCGTCAATATGGTCGATGAGTTGGTCGGCGGAGATGTCAAAATCGTTTATACTGACGGCAAAGGCACTCGTTATGATTCGGAGTATTTTGCCCATATCAACGGTATTTTTGAAAAAGGGGCAGTCATTGTGTTGATTGATGAAGGCAGTGCCTCGGCTTCCGAAATTGTCGCCGGAGCTTTGCAAGACAACGACCGCGCGCTCATTGTCGGCAGACGTTCTTATGGCAAGGGCTTGGTGCAAATGCCGATTGATTTAAGCGATGGTTCGGAGCTACGCCTCACTATTTCGCGCTACTATACTCCAAGCGGACGTTGTATTCAAAAACCTTATGAAAATTACACCGAAGATTTGAAAAAACGCTACGAAACCGGTGAGCTTTTTAATGCCGACAGCATCAAACTAAACAAAAGCCTTAAGTATCGTACCCTCAAAGGGCGCACGGTGTATGGAGGTGGGGGCATTACGCCTGATGTATTTGTGCCGTTAGACAGCACTCATTTGATTTATTTGAATGAATTGTATAAACAAAATATTGTCCGCGAATACGCGCTGAATTATTATAATGAAAACAAAGCCAAACTCAACGCGATGAAATGGCAAGATTTTCACAAAAACTTTGCGGTAAATGACCAAATGCTCAATGCGGTGTTGTCAATGGCAAAAAGTGCCAAAATACCCTTTGATGCCAAAGCCTACGAAGCCTCCAAAAAAGCCTTGCAATTGCACATCAAAGCCTACATTGCGCGCAGTGTTTGGAAAAGCGAAGGTTTTTATCCCATTATTTTTGAATTAGATGAAGTCTATCAAGCCGCCATCAAATTGTTTGACAAAGCCAAAAAAATTAGTGAGTAAAAAAGAGATCCTCGAATTGCGGATTATGGATTTTCAATTTCTTTGATTTTAGAAGTCGGATTCTCGATGGCAGGTTACTTTTTTTTGACCTTAGGAACAAGAATAAAATAAAGTAAACAATTGAATTTATTAATTAATTGACCGTGTCTGCCTCTGGCTGATAATCAATGTATTACATTAGCACATTAGCACATTAGCACATCTTATAATTAACTCATTACTTATTTACAAAACTCCGCCAATAGTTTTTCGACTTCTACATTGCCTAGTTCGGCGGCTTTTTGCCAGTCTCGGCAAGCCAGCTCTGTTTTTTTTAAGGCACTATAAGTCAGCCCACGATTGAGATACGCTTCGGCAGAAAACGGCTGGAGGGCTATAGCTTGGTCAAAATCTGCCAAAGCCTTGTCATATTGCCGGTTTTCATTGTAGGCAAACCCGCGTGTAACATATACATCTACATACTTGGGATTGAATTGCAGGGCTTTTTGCCAATCTTGTAGGGCTTTTTTTGAGTTTCCTGCTTGATAATACACCAAACCGCGATTGTAATAAGCGATTGGGTACTTTGGATTGGCTTTGAGGGCTTGGGTATAGGCTTGGCGGGCGCGCGCGTAGTCTTCTTTTTCTTCCCACAATACGCCCAAAGCCGTATGCGCCTCAAAATGCTGGGGATTAAGAGCCAAACATTGCTCAAAGTCCTGTCGGGCAAGCTCAGTTTTGCGAAGTTGATAGTAAGCAACCCCTCGGTCGTAGTAATATTTAGTATTTTTCGCCTCCAACTGTATAGCTTGGTTATAATCCTCGACTGCCGAATCGTATTCCGAAAGTTCATACTTCAACAAGCCCCGTCGAGCGTAGGCGGCGGCAAATCGAGCATCGGCTAAAATAGCTGAATCTAAATATTGATGAGTTTTAATCAAATCACGCTTTTCATATTCAGCCAAAGCCTGAGCGTATTTTTGTTGTGCCACAAGACTTTGCGCTGCCAAATTTTGGCAAATCGGAATCAATAAAAAAATAATTTTCAAAAGATGATTAAGCATATACATAGATGTATAATCTATTGATAATCAATGTTTTACGTATTAGTAATATCATTGTTAGAGTTTTGAAAAATGCGAACAATGTTATTGCAAAAAAGGAATAAACACATCACTAAATAAGACTATTAAAAATTTTAATTGATTGAAAACCAATTGATTATTAAATTCTTAATTCCCAATTGTTAATTTCTAATTCCTTATTCTTCACTATCAAAAACTCGATTCAAAAAATCATTCAAAGGTTTCATAATTTTGAATGTTTCAAGGGTATGATTGAAAAAATCGGGAGCTTTGACTTGGGCATCGCTGAGTTGATGAAAAGCCGTAAAACTTTTTAGCTTCAAAATCTCAATATCGGGGTGGTCTTTGTCATAACCCTTGGGGACAGTTTTGACTTTTTCGCCCCATAATTCTCCAAAAAAGTCTTTAAAACTTGAGCTATCAATGATTTGGTGAAACTCGGCACTGTTGTAATCAATTTCCTGCCGAATTTTAGCCAATACAGTCGGTTCGGGCATATAAATGCCTCCACCCAAAAAAGATTCGCCCCCAGGCTGAATGTGAATGTAGTAGCCACCCAAAGGCGTTTTTTTACCACCTTTTTGCATAAATGCCCCAAAATTCAGCTTGTAAGGGCTTTTGTCTTTGCTAAACCGAATGTCTCGATTGAGGCGAAAAATACAGGCTTTGGCTTCCAAACCGGCAATTTGTGCATCAAAAAAGCCAATTTCTTGAATCAAGTGCTTGATGATTTGTTCAAAATCTTTTTTGGCGGTTTCGTACAATTTGCGGTTGTTGTCAAGCCAAGCTTTTTGATTATTGTCTTTGAGCTGAGTCAAAAAATCAAAAATATTCGTAAAATTCATATCCATAAACAAAGCAATTAAATAATATGCTAATGTGCTGATTATTAACGAATTACCCAAAAAAACCAGTAACTTATTTGAGTTTTCTTATTTTATTTTAGATACTGAATTACTCGATTGAAGATTTTTGAAAATTTATCATAAACAATCATTTGTACAGGCACGCAAAATCAATTAGGAATTAGAAATTATTTCTACTTTGGCACTTTCAATTTTTGAACCACATAGTAACATAGAAAACATAGAAAAATACAATTTTAATAAAAAATTTGAGGAATATACTTAAAAAAATAACACAAATCTCCTGACTCATTTTTAAAGTGCCAAAGTAGAATTATTTAGAATTTTTTGTAAGCCGCAACTAAGTTTTCCAGAACATTATCATTGAGCAATCGCCAAAAACTTTTCAAAAGTTTGTTTAGCCTTGCCCGAAGCCAAGGTTTCTTGGGCAAGCGCTATACAGTCGGCAAGGCTGGTGTGGGGGCGCGCACAATAAATGCTCATTCCGGCATTGGCAACCACGGCGTTGGTTTGGGCAGGCGTACCGGCAAAACTCAATACTCTTTGAAAAATCTGGGCAGATTCTTCTACAGTTCTACCCCCAAAAAGCTCCTCAGCTTGGTGAGTGCGAAAGCCCAAATCCTCGGGTTGGCGCAGTGCCTCCCCTTGTCGGGAGTAGGTTTTGAAGCTACCGGTCAAGGAAATTTCATCATACCCGTCGAGCGAGTGCAAAATCATAAAATTTTTGTCGGTTTGTTGATACAAATAATTATACAAACGTGCCAACTCCAAACTAAATACTCCGACCAACTGGTTGGGCGGAAAAGCCGGATTGACCATCGGACCCAGCATATTGAAAAAGGTCTTCACACCCAACTCTTTGCGAATTGGAGCTACATTTTTCATTGCCGGATGAAACAAAGGCGCGTGCATAAAACAAATACCGGCTGTATCGAGGGCTTGCTTGAGTTTGGCGATGTCATTGGTGAATTTTACCCCAAATGATTCCAAAACAGTTGAAGAACCCGAGATAGACGATACCCCGTGATTGCCGTGTTTGGCAACGTTTACCCCACTAGCCGCCACTACAAACGAAGCAAGGGTTGAGATATTGAAAGTGTCTTTGCCATCGCCGCCGGTGCCGCATACGTCTATGGCGTTGTACTCGGCTATTGCTACCGGCACACACAAGTCGAGCATTGCATCTCGAAAACCGCTCAATTCTTCTACCGTGATGCTTCGCATCAAATATACGGTCATAAAAGCCGCAATTTGCGAATTGTTGTATTTGCCGGAAGCTATATTTTTCAAAATTTCGGTGGCTTCGGCTTTGTCAAGGGTTTTATGTTCGAATAGGTGATTTAATACTTCCTTCATTGTTGCTAAATTTTATGCTTAATCCATTTTAAGGGGTTTGAAACAACAAATTTAGAGCAATTCTTGATACAAAACTTATTTTTCGACAGTACTGCACGATTGCGGCTAAAATCTGGTTTTATTTTCAAAAAGTGGGGTTCAAGTCCCAATGATATTTGCTACTCAATAAAATTTTACGTTTTGAGGGATAGACTTTATATTTGACAGGATTTCGTCTGATATTTGTTTTATTGATGATTCCAAAATCTAAATATTTGATAATCAAGGGTTTAAGAAATTAAAAAAAAGAACATAGACCAAAATACCCCGTCAAACATTACTTACTCCAAAACTATTCAAGCGTATGCAAATTCTCGGAATAATACCTGCTCGTTATGATTCTACCCGCTTGCCCGGCAAAGCATTGGTTGATATTGGCGGCAAATCGATGACCCAACGGGTGTATGAACAAGCCAAAAAAGCCCAAAAACTCGCCGAAGTAATCGTAGCCACCGATGATGAGCGCATTTTTAATCATATTCAGAGCTTTGGGGGCAAAGTAATGATGACCGCCAAAACGCACACCAATGGCACCGACCGTTGTGCCGAAGTTGCTCATAAGTTAGCCTCTGATTATCAGGCAGTTATCAATATTCAGGGCGATGAACCTTTTATTGACCCCGCCCAAATTGACGAAATCGCGGGCTTGTTTGCCGACCAAACTACCGAAATAGCCACTTTGGCAAAAAAAATAGTGAGTTATGAAGAATTGATTGATGAAAAAGAAGCCAAAGTAGTACTCAACCAACGCAACGAATGTGTGTATATGAGCCGCAGTGCTGTGCCTTATATGCGTGGGGCAGACATCAGCG
Organism: Microscillaceae bacterium; assembly: GCA_025455045.1. GTDB lineage: Bacteria > Bacteroidota > Bacteroidia > Cytophagales > Microscillaceae > JALONJ01. The sequence continues at coordinate 6,447 of JALONJ010000020.1, forward strand.
AGTGGCACGTGCGTCAAAATTATTACAAACACATTGGCATTTATGGATTTCGTAGTGATGTACTTGTGCAAATTCCCCATTTGCCGGTTTCAGAATTAGAAAAAATTGAAGGTTTGGAGCAGTTGCGCTGGCTGGCTTATTTTAAAATCAAAATTGGGATTACTCAATTTGAAACTCTAGCCATTGATACCGCCGAAGATTTAAAATTGATAGACAAATATTTAGCCATCAACTCCTGACAGTTTATTTACTTAGTTTTTTGAATACTATGCCAGATTTAGCTCCTACTTTGAATATCAAAAATCAATTACATACCTTGACTACTCCGTGGGTGATGGGGATTCTGAACGCTACGCCCGACTCGTTTTTTGCCGGAAGCCGATTTGCACAATCCGAAAATGCTCTGCGCCGCGCCGAACAAATTTTGCAAGAAGGAGGCAAAGTGATTGATGTGGGTGGCTATTCCTCGCGCCCGCAAGCCGAAGACATAGATGCAGCAATCGAAAAATCGCGGGTTTTGCCGATTATCGAACTTATCAATCGGCAGTTTCCCGAAGCTATTTTGTCCATTGATACTTTTAGAGCTTCGGTAGCCGAAGCCGCCCTCGAGGTGGGCGCGAATATAGTCAATGATATTTCGGGGGGCAACTTAGATGCCCAAATGTTTGCCACCGTAAGCCGATGGCAAGTGCCTTATATTTTGATGCATATGCGCGGTACACCGCAAACGATGACCCAACTGACTGATTATGAGGATATTATAAAAGAGATAATGGGTGATTTACAACAAAAAATTCAACAATTACGCGCTTTGGGGCAAAAGGATATTATCTTGGACATAGGTTTTGGTTTTGCCAAAAATATTCAACAAAACTTTTTTCTTTTAAAAAACTTGTCGCTATTTCAAGTTTTTAATTTACCGATTTTGGTCGGAATATCTCGCAAGTCCTTGATTTACAAGACTTTACAAATTAGCTCAGAGGAGGCTTTGAACGGTACTACGGTTTTGAATACAATAGCTTTGCTCCAACAAGCCCGTATCTTGCGCGTTCACGATGTACGAGCCGCCGTAGAAGCCGTAAAACTTGTAGAAGCAACTTGGCAACAATAATTTGGTTCTTCACCACTTTCAGGAATGAAATTTTTTTGTCATTCTGAGCGCAGCGAAGAATCTGAAACCTTTGATAATCAACGCTTTAGATTCTTCGCTGCGCTCAGAATGACAAAATTCCCGAAAAATGCTGAAAAACCATTTTAATTGCTGATTTTTAACTCCCAATTCCTTAAAAAGCCCGCTAATAGCAAACCCAAAAGGACCAAACAAATTTTACGATAACCTCAGCAAAAGCCTTGATTGATACCAAAAATTCTAAATCTTCGATAAACAAGTCCTTACAACACAAAGTTGAATGAATATATTGCACTTTTGAATTTTTATGTCTTAACTTTGGTTTATTAAAAAATTGCAATTTACAATCAAAACTATAAATGAGCTATTCTAAACTCTCGTCTCACGAACTTTTGCAAATCAAAACTTTGGGCGCGCTCAAGCAAGCCGGCTACCAACCCAAATCTATCAAACAAGAACTACGCGATAATTTGATTCAAAAACTCAAAAACCGCGAACAAGTATTTGCCGGTATTTGGGGGTATGAAGATACCGTAATCCCCGAAATCGAGCGGGCAATACTTTCAATGCACCACATCAATCTGTTGGGCTTGCGCGGGCAGGCAAAAACGCGCATTGCTCGCCTGATGATTGATTTATTGGACGAATACGTACCAATTATTGAAGGTTCAGAATTGAATGATGACCCTATGCAACCGCTTTCGCGGTACGGGCGCGACTTGCTTGCCGAACTGGGCGACCAAACGCCCATTGCTTGGCTTGCCCGCGAAGACCGCTACGCCGAAAAACTGGCTACCCCCGATGTGTCGGTTGCCGATTTGATTGGTGATGTGGACCCTATCAAAGCCGCCACCCTTAAGTTGCCTTATTCCGATGAACGGGTGATTCATTATGGGTTGATTCCCCGCTCGCATCGGAGTATATTTGTAATCAATGAACTACCCGATTTGCAAGCGCGGATTCAGGTTTCATTATTCAATATATTGCAAGAGGGCGATATTCAAATTCGGGGCTTCAAACTGCGCCTGCCTTTGGATATTCAATTTGTGTTTACTGCCAATCCTGAAGATTATACCAATCGCGGGAGCATTGTTACGCCTTTGAAAGATAGAATTGACAGTCAAATCATTACCCACTATCCCAAAACGATAGAAGTAAGCCGCAAAATAACCGACCAAGAAGCCAAAATTCAACCCGAACAAGCCCAAATGGTCAAAATCAATGACTTGCTTCGCAATATGATTGAAGAAGTGGCTATGCAAGCTCGCCAAAGCGAGTATGTAGATGCCAAAAGTGGGGTATCGGCACGCTTGACTATCTCGGCTTACGAAAACTTGATTAGTACTGCCGAGCGGCGCGCCCTCATCAATACCGAAACCCAAACCCAAGCTCGAGTATCGGATTTGTGGGGAATTATTCCGTCTATCACCGGCAAAATTGAATTGGTGTACGAAGGTGAGCAAGAAGGGGCTTTGAATGTAGCGCAGTATCTCATTGGCAAAACCCTGCGCACTATGTTTTTGCAGTACTTTCCTGACCCCGAAAAAATCAAAAAACAAAAAGGCAGAAATCCCTACCAACCTATTTCCGACTGGTTTGGGCGGGGTAATACGATTGATATTTTGAGCGATTTTTCCGAAAATCAATACCGCAAAGCCCTCCACGATGTAAAAGGCTTGCCCGAATTGGTGGACGAATACCACGCCACCGAGAAGTTTGAAATAAAACTGTTTTTGATGGAATTTGCTCTGCATGGACTTGCCGAGTTTTCAATGGTCAGCCGCAATGTATTGAGCAATGGGCTGGTCTTCAAGGACTTACTCAGCAGTATGTTTAACCCAAGTAAGTTTGAAGATTTTGATGAGGAGGATAATTATTAGGAATGAATAATGAATAGTGAATAGTGAATAGTGAATAATTTTTTAATCGCTTGAAAGTCAATAGCTTATCAAAAACGTTATTCACATTATTTTTTCTTGATATTTAGCAAAGTTTATTCAAGAATTATTTTCAAATTTCTAAAAAATCAATTGCTTAAATCGAGGGTTCTTTACCCATTTTGAGGAAGTTCTGGCTTTATTCTAAGCCTCAACTCATTTACGCGGGCAGGCTAGACAGCCTGCGTTACAATTTTCCTGAAAAGTGGTGAAGATTCAAATATAAATTATAACTAATTGATAATCAGTGGATTATAAAAGTATAAGAGATAGTTAAAAAAATAAAAAAGGTCTTTTTTAAGACCTTTTTTTGATTTTTATACCGGAAAATAGTCTTTCAACTTTACACCTGCTTTTACGGCTTGCCACTCGGCTTCGGTGCAAAGGCAATCATTTAACTCATTGATAATCAAGGTTTTATTCATTTCTTGCCCAATGATAACCAATTCATTCATTCTATCGCCAAATTCTTTGTCCCAACGGCTTTCAATCCATTGTTGATTATCGACAAAAGCCTGATAACCAGTTCTTTCCTTAAAAGGCATACTTGCCCACCACACTCCGGCATTTTCGGCACGCAAAGAACCACCCGCTTGACTCCAATTGAGCGCCTGCGCCGGACGACTTGCCAGCCAAAATAAACCCTTGCTGCGGATAATGGAAGCGTGCCAATTTTGCGTAATGTACTGCCAAAACCTTTCGGGATGAAGAGGCATTCTGGCTCTAAATACAAAAGATGAAATGCCGTATTCTTCGGTTTCGGGCGTGTGATGCCCGCGTTCCAATTCTTGAACCCAACCCGCGGCTTGTGAGGCTTCCTCAAAATCAAACAATTGTGTATTCAGAATCTCTTGGCTGTTGATTTTGCCAAAATTGGAATGAATGATTTTGGCTGCCGGATTCAGTTTTTTGATAACTGCCTCTAATTCAAGTACTTGCTCTGGTTTTACGAGGTCGGTTTTATTGAGAATAATCACATTGGCAAATTCAATCTGGTCGGTCAAAAGATTGACTATAGTGCGGGTATCTTGTTTATCATCGGTCAAATCCCGACTCCAAATGGTATCTGGTGAGCCAAAGTCTTTGGCAAAATTGAAGGCATCAACCACCGTAACCATTGTATCCAAACGCGCAAAACGCGATAAATCAATGCCATTGTTTTCGTCTTGAAAAGTAAAAGTCTGCGCCACCGGAATCGGCTCGCTAATGCCGGTGCTTTCAATCAAAAGATAATCAAAACGATTTTCTTGCGCGAGTTTTTCTACCTCGAGCATCAAATCTTCGCGCAAAGTGCAACAAATACAGCCATTGGACATCTCAACCAGTTTTTCTTCGGTGCGCGAGAGCGTATTTTCTTGCTTAACCAATTGAGCGTCAATGTTTACTTCGCTCATATCATTTACAATCACGGCTACTTTTAAGCCCTCTTTGTTGTGCAAAATATGGTTGAGCAAGGTGGTTTTTCCCGCTCCCAAAAAGCCCGAAAGAACGGTTACAGGAAGTTTTTTGGTATTTTTTTCTGCTTTGGCAATCATTAGATAATTTTAAAATAAATGCAACATTATTGCAAATATAATTAAATGCAATGATGTTGCAAAAAATAGCTACTTGATTTTGCCTTTACATATCATTTTTTATTTTGAAAATTCTTATAGTATATTCGTAACTGATTGATAATTATTTGACTTTTGACAAATAGAATGTACCACAGCCTGTCTAGGCTGTGATAAGCACAGCCTAGACAGGCTGTGGTACAATTTTTATAAGTGGTTGATAATCAGATGCTTATTAAAAAAAACCTAATCCAAGTCAAAATCACGCATCAATTTCTTAGCAAGCCCTTAAATCAAACCTCGTGATTTAAACTCTAAGTATTTGTTGATAGAATCTACTGTCAAATTTTGGGGAGTAGTAAGCAAGGCGTGAATGCCGTAGCGATTGAGTTCCTTCACGATTTGGCGTTTTTCAAAGGCAAATTTTTCGGCTATGGTTTGCATATATATTTCTTCGGTATCGTGGGCATTTTTTTCGATCAGGCTTTTGAGTTCGGTATTTTCAAAAAAAACGACCAGCAACAAATGATGAAAAGCCAAGCGGCGTAGGTAAGGCATTTGCCGCATCAAACCCGAAAAACTCTCAAAATTGGTATAAAGTATCAACAAACTGCGGTGCGTAATCTGCTTTTTGACACGAATGTATAGTTTTTCAAAATTAGATTCTTTAAAATCGGTTTTTTGGCTATACAAGCTCTCTACAATGCTGTGCATTTGGGAGTTGGCACGACTCGCCCCCAGCATAGTGTTGATTTGATTGCTAAAAGTGATGAGTCCGGCTTTGTCTTGCTTGAGCGTAGCAATGTTGGCAACGACCAACCCGGCATTGATGGCATAATCGAGCAAGGTCATTTCGGCAAATGGTTGTTGCATCACGCGCCCTTTGTCAATGATGATAAAAACTTGTTGCGATTTTTCGTCCTGATAGTGATTCACCATCAGTTTGTTGTGGCGGGCGGTGGACTTCCAATTGATGGTTCGGACATCATCGCCCCGTACATATTCTTTGATTTGTTCAAACTCTAGGTTATGCCCAATGCGGCGGATTTTTTTGATTCCAGCTTCGGTGAGTCGGTCTGAGATAGCCAAAAGCTCATATTTACGCATTTGCAAATACGAGGGATATACCTTGACTGTCAATGACTTACCCAATTGATAACGCCGACTCACCAAGCGCAAAGGCGAGCGCGCAAAGACATTGATAATGCCAAAATTATATTCCCCGCGCGTAACGGGGCGCAGGTGATACTGCAAGGTTTTTTGTTCGCCGGGTTTGAGGTCTTGATAAAAAATGGTATTTCGCAATTGAAATTGAAAAGGCAATTCATCAATAATCTCGATATAAATTGTGAAATTATAATGGTTCTCGATGTCAATTTTGACCCAATTTTGGTCGCCGTTCGAGAATTTTTCGGTGGTAATTCGTTCACCGACTATTCCGTTTTTGAAGCGGTAAAGCAACAAAATATCCAACAAGGTAAAAATTGCCAAAATGATAAGTGCCTGAATACCAATGATATACCAGCCCTTGTAAGTAAAACTGACTAAAAATATTGCAATAATTATACTCAGAGCCGTAAACAAGTAAGGCGATAAATACAAAGAAAAGTTAAGTTTTTTCAAGAGTTTTTAGATTATTGATTAAAAGATTGCAAAATACCAGACCACCACCCATAAACGATTTATGGAGTTAGTATATCAATCATTCTCACCATCTTATCATTTCACCATTTAATTCAATCGGGGGTCAATGGGATAATTGGCTTTTACTTTGTATTCGCCGCCCATTCGTTTGAGAATTTCGCGCCAGAGTTGATTGGCGGGGGTATCGAACAAAAAGTTGGGTTCTACTTCGGTTACAATCCAAGCGTTTTCGCTGAGTTCGCGCTCGAGTTGTCCGCCCGACCAGCCCGAATACCCGGCAAAAAATAAAATATCTTCTTCTTGAATCGTTCCCAAGTTGAGCATATCAATCACTTGGTCAAAATCACCACTCCAAAACAATCCTTTTTTTATTTCAATAGAATGGCGAATATGATGCCCAATGCGGTGGACAAAATGCAGACTGTTTTGCTGGACTGGTCCGCCCACATAGATAGGTATATCCGAATAAGGCGTGGCATCCCACACATCTTTGAGGGCAAAATCGGTAGTTTGATTCAGCACTAGCCCAAAAGAGCCGCGCTCATCGTGTTCGCACATCAAAACAACACTGCGCTCAAAATTGGGGTCGCCCAAAAAAGGCTCGGCAATCAACAAGCGTCCGGCACTTGGTTTTAGATTGGTCATTGATTGATAAGGGGTTTTTGGGCTAATCTAGCAAATATTTCCTAAAAATCAAATTTGTAAGTAAATGCAAACACTTTGACTATAAGCTAACCTACTGGTAATGAATTGATTACAAAAAGTATAGCCTAAACTAAATTTTATACAGATTTTTATTTTTTAGCAATATTCCAAATATTTTGGTCTTTTTGGGTTAATCAAGAATATTTATAAGGTTCTTAGGCTAGTTTATCCAATTTTTCTGAATGGATACGAGGGGATTCAAGGGGGTTGTAGGATTATACATTATTTTTATTCTCAAACTAAAGGGCTAATTTTGCACACGTAAGCCGGTTCGGAATATTGACCAAATCGGGGCTTACAGAGCAAATTTGCGCAAGCAAATAAAGTTCTTTTTAATTTTAACTCATTGATTTTCAAGGATTTATTGAATTAAATGAATGTTTGAGAATCCTTAAATTTTAAAACTATGCACGAAGAATATCACCGTTGGTACTCGCATCATATTGAGCGCGATATGGAACTGCTCACTTTTGGACACGCCGGTATCCCCTTAATCGTTTTTCCAACTTCAATGGGGCGTTATTTTGAGAACAAAGACTTCAAATTGATTGATTCGGTCGCTTGGTTTGTCGATAACGGATTGATTAAAGTTTATTGCCCCGATGGTTTTGACAAAATGAGTTGGTACAATCGAGGCATACATCCGGCATATCGAGTATTGAATCATATGGCTTATGAACGCGCAATTGTGAATGAAGTGATTGAAAAAGCCAGTTATGATACCGGGCATTACAAAGTGATTACCGCCGGATGTAGTTTTGGGGGGTATCACGCCGTCAATTTGGCACTTCGCAACCCGCACCGCGTTGCTTATACCATCAGTTTGGCGGGGGCTTTTGATATCAAGCAATTTATGGACGGTTATTATGACGACAATGTGTATTACAACAATCCGGTGGATTATATGGACGGTATGAATCACGGCTGGCATTATGACAATATCCGCCAAATGGGGATTATTCTTGGCACCGGCGAAGATGATGCCTGCAAACACGACAATTTCCGATTGGCTAGTATGCTTTATAAAAATGGCATTTCTTATTGGATTGAGTGCGAGCCGGGGGTAGGACACGACTGGCCTTGGTGGCGCGAGCAATTGCCGCGTTATATTGGCGAGATTTTGAACAAAGAAAGAAGATAACTTGCCCAATCGTTGCTTGTGGGGACACAAGCAATGGCGTAGATAAATTTTTCAGACTCTACAAGCAAAACCATAACTAATTGATTATCAATAAGTTATGGTTTTTGTTTTGATTCTACTTAACTTTTGGAAATTATATTGGATTGTGTACCATAAACCAAATTTAAAGGAAGAGTCTAGAAAAAGAAAGAGTAGTAGCCTCTTTGCCCTTCTTTGGTTACACCCTCAATATATACTTTGCCTTCTATTTCGGCTAAAATGCCCTCGACTTGGCTAGGTTCGTGAACCGGGCGGCGGTTGATGGCAGTAATGATAAAACCTTCCTCGATACGCAGGCGCGCAAACAAGCCCCGCTTCACTTTCACTACCCGAACCCCCGATTGAATCCCCATTTTGTCGCGCTCTACTTTGGATACAGTTTCCAAGTCGGCACCTACTTTTTCGGCACTATAAACCGTGCGTTTCAAAACGCCCGTTGTGCCTTCGCGGTTGGTGAGCATAAGGGTAGTTTCTTTGATTTGCTTACCCGATTTATAAGTTATTTTGATTTTATCGCCCGGGCGATAGTAGCTAATCACTTCTTCAAAACTACTTTTGCCCGTGATGATGTCGTTGTTGATTTTTGTAATCACATCGCCCTCTTTGATACCGGCTTTGTCGGCTTCGCTACCCGATTCTACATTGGTAACTGCCGCCACATCAAAATTTTCTAATTGAATATTGTATTGTTCGGCAATTTTTGAACTCAAATCCATCACCGATAAGCCGGTAAAGGCTTTTTGGACTTCGCCATATTGAATCAAATCATTGAAAATTTTGGCAACTATATCCACCGGCACGGCAAAACCATAGCCGGTATAAGAGCCGGTACGCGACAATATAGCCGTATTGATGCCCACTAACTCGCCTCGAGCATTGACCAAAGCCCCGCCCGAATTGCCCGGATTGATGGCGGCATCGGTTTGGATAAATGATTCAATTGGAAACTGCCCACGCAAAAGTTGAATATCGCGCCCTTTGGCACTTACAATGCCGGCAGTAACCGTAGAGGTAAGGTTGAAAGGGTTGCCTACCGCCAATACCCACTCGCCTACCTGCACATCTTTGGAATTGCCTCGTTTGATGGCGGGTAGATTTTTGGCGGTAATTTTGACAATGGCGAGGTCAGCCGAAGGGTCAATACCTATTACTTTGCCTTCATAAGATTTTTTTTGATGAATCACCTCTATTTTGTCTGCCCCTTCTATCACGTGATTGTTGGTTACAATATACCCGTCGGCAGTAAAAATCACTCCTGAGCCGGTTCCCGATACTTGGCGTTGTCCGCCGCCGCCAAAAAGCATTTCAAAAAAATCCATTTCGCCCATTTGGGCATCCGAAATGGTTTTGATAAATACGACACTTGGGGTGCTAAGTGCCGAAGCTTGGACAAAATCGGGCGTATTGACCAAGCCGGTTTCGCCCCGTTTGACGCTGATGCTTTTGCCATTTTCTTCTACTATAGGATTGGCTTGAGGATTGGGCTGCCAAGCGGCAAATGTCCAAGTAAAAACCAAAGCTCCCAAAATGCCCGCAAAAAAAGCCGTTAGGATAGTTTTCCAAGATTCTTTCATACATCAAATATTTATATGGTTCTCAATTTATTCTAGTTTTTTTGGTTTACAAAATTCAAATTATTAACTTTTTTAAACAAAATTATTCTACCAAATTTAATAAAAAAATTGCAAAGTGCCGATTTGCTTAAGCAAATCGTAGATTCCAAATTATTAATTCCTAATTCCTTATAACACTACTTCGTGGATATTTCATAACTTATTGACTGAGTCCGTCTTTGGCGGATTATCAAGTAGTTATAAAATTTACAAAATTTCAGCTAATTAATTGATTTTCAATTACTTAGCTCCCAACTCGGAACTCGGAACTAGAAACTTTACGAACTATTGGCTAATAAAACTTCAAAAATATAGTGCCTGAAAAACCCCGACTTATATTTTTATCGCGGCGAATGACTTGAATGGTCTTGAGCTGGAGCTTGGCTTTATAACGCGAAGACTCTAGCAAGATAGTCATATCGGCACTTGGAATAGCCAAGGGTTGGCGGGCATATTTTGTCGTTAGTTTTTGAATCAACCTTTCCAAGTCAAATTCAATCAATATTTCATCGGTATAATGATTATAAATACGCAGTTTATTGTCAATAAAATAAGGTTTGAGGCGAATTTCCAAATCATCTAAGTCAAAGTTATCGGGCTGTTCGTGGGGGTAGGATTGGTCAAAATTGAGGCTATAATCAAAATCTTTGATTTTGAGGAGCTTATGCTCCGAACTTGCTACAAAGTGGGTAGAATGGCTATAAATAGGCAAATTGACTGCCCACAACAACTCCCGATTGCCGATGGCTTGCAATAGTTTTTCTTCTTTGGAAATAGGGTCAATACCGCCTCTCAGCACCGAGTCTAGGCGAAAACTAAAAAAAGGTTGCAACTCTTCTAAGCTGTCGTGGTTGCCTAGGTAATTGATAACTGCGCCCAATTGCCGCATATCGGCTTCGCTTATTGCCGCAAAACGGGCTTTTTGCAAAGAGATTTTACCGTTTTGTAACAATTTATATTTATTCAAATAATGCGCAAAACGATTGATTTGACTGCGTTCAGCCATTTGAAAAGCCCCCCAAGGTCCAAATCCGGCAAAGAAAGTAATCAACCACAATGACAAAGGTATCAAATACAGCCTTTGGTTGCGACTGAATAAAAAATAAATGCTCATTGCCATCAACCAAACACTCAAAAGTGCCAAAAAATACCGATTTTCGGTGATGCCATAATCTAAGATGCGCCGCCCGACCCCTACCCAAAGCAATAAAATCAAGGGCAATAAAGTCCAATAAAAACGCCGCCGAAAAGCCAAGACTCTACGACTATGCGCAATATAGGGGTGCAATAAAATAACCGTCATAATACCCACCAAAGAATATGTAACAATCAAATATGCTACCCAACCTTGGGGTAAGTCCCAAGCCAAAATGATTTTGAAAAAATATAAATACAAAATCAATAAATAAACCGTGAGCAAAGGCAAAAGCAAGTATGTAACAAATGACTTAACCCCTTGAGGATAAGGGTTTTCGGGAATCAAACGACTAAAATCTTGCGGGACACCAGCTAAAAAAAACCAAGTATTAAAAACGCCTACCACCAAAATCAACATATCCCAAGCAAAATTATCGCTAAATCGCCAACCAAATAAATGTTCAATGGACACCACAGCAATCATAATCCCCAAATACAAAACCGCCGAGTAAAAAGTCGCCGTCAGCAGTCGGATAAATAATTGTTCGTTGAAATACCAAAAACTCTCTACTTCGGGGCGGCGCAGATATGGCGCAACCGAAATAGACAGACTAAAGCTAATTAAAAATAAAAAAAAACGCGTATAATGGACAGTATTGAGGGTTTTGGGAAGGGTGAAAAAATACAAAGCCAAGAGCCCAAATCCCAAAAGATTGAGGTATTGCCGCGCTTTGAATTCAAAATTGACACTTTCGCCAAATAATTCTAAACCAATAAACAAAATTGCACCCAAAAAGCCCACTTGAACCAACTGTTGCAAATCGTGAGAAGTAGATTGGCTTTCTACGGCATACACCGCCAACAAGCTGGCAATTATCGACAAGATTATCGCTAAGGGGAATCGCGCAAAAGTTTGGCGAGCTACCAACAAAATTCTTAAATAGCGCAATATTGCCATATTAGGGAATTAGAAATTAAAATATGTGTAATACGCTTAATAAACGAGTAAATTTTTGTAATCAATTGATTATCAATGCTTTATAATACTTTTTAATGCTTTCTAATTAGATTTTAAAATTCCAAACTCTCATATTTCAAGGTAATTAATTATAGTATTTCTTCAAATTTATACAATTATTCTATTTCTTTTTATCAATACTTCGGATGTTTTTTGTAAGTAATTGACCGTGTCTGCCCCTGGCTGATAATCAATAAGTTATGCTATTTTAAATATTTTATGTAAAAGCTGACCGTGTCCGCCTTTGGCGGATTATTAGATACTTAGTAAATAACTCGGAAAAGAACCTCCGCCTCTGGCGGAGCAGGGGACTTAGAAACTGTCCGAACTATTGTTCATAATTTAATTATAAAACAAAAATAAATCATAATCCATTGATTATCAAGCGATTAATAAATTTCTAATTCTTCAAAAGTGCCTCCCACAAAATCTCTACGGCGTGTTTGGCAATTCTACCCGTGCCGTCTTTGATTTGATGGCGACAACTGGTGCCGGAGGCGCAAATAATGACATCTTCGGGCTGTTTGCGCACGGTGGGAAACAAGACCAATTCGCCGATTTTTTGCGATACTTCAAAATGTTCGGTTTCGTAGCCAAACGAACCCGCCATTCCACAACAACCCGAAGGAATTTGATGTACTTCGTAGTTTTGGGGCAAACTGAGCATTTTTTTGGTGGGAGTCATTGAACTTAAGGCTTTTTGGTGGCAATGTCCGTGAACTTTGACGAGTTTTTTCTCGGTAGTAAATTGCTCGCGTTTGATATTGCCTTTGTCAATTTCTTTGGCAATAAATTCTTCAATCGTAAAAGTGTTTTGGGCAATTTTCCGGGCTTTTTCCTGCAAATCGCCCCGCAATAAATCAATGTATTCATCTCTAAAAGTGAGAATTGCTGAAGGCTCAATCCCAATTAAAGGGATTTTTTCATTAATTAAGTCATTGAATATCAATACATTACGCTCGGCTATTTTTCGGGCTTGTTTCAATAATCCTTTGGAAAGGTAAGTGCGTCCGCTTTCGGCGTGTTTGACCATTTTGACTTCATAGCCCAATTTTTGTAATAATTGAATGGCAGTAATTCCAACTTCGGTATCGTTGTAATTGGTAAATTCATCGCAGAATAAATAAAGACTCCCCCGAAGCCCCAAAGCCCCCTCCAACTCCTCCGAAGGGGGAGAGCTAATAATTGCTCCCCCTCCTTCGGAGGGGGCTGGGGGGAGGCTCTTATACCACTTCCTCAGCGTAGTTTTATACAACTTCGGCAAACTTCGCTGAGGAGCAAAACCTACAATTTTTTTGAATAAATTAGCAGTTAAAGAATTGGTAATGAACCAATTATAAAAACCGGGTAAAATAGATGCCAATTTATTAGCATTGGTAAAATTGCCAATGACCCAAGTGCGAAAGGGTACACCTTGGGTTTGGTAGTATTGGTGCAAAAATTCGGCTTTCATTTTGCCGACATCGACATTGGAAGGGCACTCGGATTTACAACCTTTGCAACTCAGGCACAAATCCATTACTTCTTTGATTTCAGGACTGGCAAAAGGGTTTTTTGCGGTCGAGTTGGTCAAAACTTCGCGTAAAATGTTGGCGCGGGCGCGTGTAGTGTCTTTTTCGTTGCGAGTAGCCATAAAACTTGGGCACATTGTCCCACCCGAAATTTCGGTTTTGCGGCAATCGCCCGAGCCGTTGCATTGTTCGGCGGCGCGGAGGATTCCTAGATTTTGTGAAAAATCCATAACCGTCTCAAAATCAGGGGTTTGCTGATTGGCTTGGTAGCGCAAAAAAGTATCCATTGGCGGCGTGTCCACAATTTTACCCGGATTAAAAATATTTTCGGGGTCAAAAATTTGTTTGATTTCTTTGAATAATTGATACACTTTTTCGCCCACCATTTGCGGGATAAACTCGCCCCGCAAACGCCCATCGCCGTGCTCGCCACTCAAAGAACCTTGGTATTTTTTGACCAAAGTGGCTATTTCTTCGGCAATCAACCGAAATTGCCGATAACCTTCTTCGGTTTTTAAATCAATAATCGGGCGTAGATGCAACTCCCCCGAACCCGCGTGGGCGTAATGCACCGAAAACATACCGTTTTTGGTTAAAATTTCATTAAATTCTCGGATAAAATCCGGCAAATCGTTCACGTCCACCGCCGTATCTTCAATCACGGCTACCGGCTTGGCATCACCCGGAATATTAGATAACAAGCCTAAACCCGCCTTGCGTAAAGCCCAGATTTTGGGCATATCTTCACCCTTCAAAATCGGAAAATGATAACCGTAATTATTAGCTTTTAAATCCGTAATCAATTGATTAACAACCTCATCTACTTCAGCTTCGGTATCTCGGATAATCTCCACTACCAAAATGGCTTGTGGGTCGCCTTGCACAAAAAAACGATTTTTACTTTGCTCAATATTGCCTTTGGTGCGTTCCAACACATAATGATCCATCAACTCTACCGCCGAAGGTTGGTATTTCAAAGCCACCAAATTGGCGTGCAAACTTTCATCAATGGAATGATAATGCCCACAAACCAAAGCCCGATGGGGCGAAGGAATCGGTACTAGATTCAATTTGGCTTCGGTGATGAACATCAAAGTACCTTCGGAACCGGCAATGAGTTTGCAAAGCTCCTCCCCCAAAAGCCTCCCCCCAGCCCCCTCCGAAGGAGGGGGGGCAAATAATACTCCCCCTCCTTCGGAGGGGGTTGGGGGGAGGCTTTCTCCCTCCCCTTCGGGGAGGGCTGGGGGGAGGCATAAATCCAAAGCATAGCCTGTATTCCTTCTAGGAATAGAAGATTTCGGGAATTGTTTTCGTATTTCGGCTTGATTATCAGGATTTTGCAAAATTTCATTGAACTTTTGGAGAATTTCGGAGAGCCTCCCCCCAACCCCCTCCTTCGGAGGGGGAGAGTCAATTACCCCCTCCCCTTCGGGGAGGGCTGGGGAGGGGCTTCCGGGGGCTGGGAGGCTCACTTTTGAGTTATCACTTAAAAAACCCTTCACTTCCAATAAATGCTCGCGGGTGCTGCCATACACGACCGAGTTCGAACCACAAGAATTATTGCCAATCATCCCACCAATCATTGCGCGGTTAGCCGTAGAAGTTTCGGGACCAAACATCAAACCATAAGGTTTCAAAAAATGGTTCAAATCATCGCGCACTACGCCGGGCTGGACGCGCACCCAGCGTTCTTCGGCATTGATTTCTAAGATTTTAGTAAAATATTTGGAAACATCGACTACAATTCCATTACCTACGACTTGCCCAGCCAACGAAGTACCGGCAGTGCGCGGAATCAGGGAAGTTTTGTGCTGGCGCGCAAAGTCAATCAGAATAGATATATCTTTTTCGGTTTTGGGAAGGGCTACCGCCAAAGGCATTTCGCGGTAAGCCGAGGCATCGGTAGCGTAGAGTTTGCGGATGGTTTCATCAAAATAAAATTCGCCTTCGAGTTGTTTGGCGAGTTTTTCCAAAGCAATTTGTTCAATTCTGGGTAGTGTAGCAGTCCGAAACATTGTATTATTTGTCAATTTTTAGATTGCAAATATACAAATTAAAGCCGATGTGTGGGTAGATAGCCTAATTGATAAGCAATTTGCGCACGTAATCAATTGATAATCAACGGTTTATATTAAATTCTAAAATGCAATACATTGATTATCAGGTGATTACATATCAACAATACTGGGGTGGTTTAGTCTATTTTCCTATTATTTTTTTGAACTTGTGTATCAAGCCTTGCAGTCGGGCTACATTACGGTTGTTTTTGAGAGCCAATTGCCAAGCCGATAGAGGAAATGGCGGAGGCGTAAAATTTTGCAAAAACTCCTCTATAGTTTCACCTTTTACAAAGCCCAAAGCAGGCCAAGTCGGCGGGTTAGCCGGATGAAAGTTGTGTATATATTGGTAATTGTAGGCATCTAAGGCTTGCCAAAGATGATAATAACTTAGGCGGGTGGCTTCGGCATCTAGTTCCTCCACCGAATGTCCCCAATTGTTGATTTTGAACCACAACTCATCGTCACTTCTTGCCCACGTTTCGTGCAATACATAAAAAGGGGAAGTAATATTAAAATGACCATTGTGGCGGGCGCGTTCATACTGCGGTACATTGGTGGCAAAAGGGGCGGTTTCGGGCAGTTTGTCTTTAAAATCTACATATACATAGCCTTTGTCGGTTTTTCGCAGTAATGAAATCCAATTCGCACATACATTCAAGGGTTTCTCATTGCCGGTAGGATTGGGGTGCAATTTTTTTAAATAGTTTACAAATCCCCCAAAATCAAGAAAATATTCATCGGAATCAATTTGAATATGCCAGCCTCCTTTTCCCATTTTTTCGGCAATCAACATTCGGTGGCGATTACCATTTTCGCGCGAGTTGAGATTGGGTAAGGCAAAATCGTCTTCATACAAGATAACTTTTTTATCTCGGTCAATTGCTTGCACGAAGCGATAAAAAGCCTCATCATCAAACTTATAGGGTTTACCCGACCACGCGCGGCGGTTTTTGTCCACTGCCAAGCATATTGTATCGGCAGATGAATATACCAGACGAATTGATTTTTTGAGCAATTCCCAATCATAAGCTACACAAAAACCGACTTTAATTATTGGATTCATATAGTTTTAAATATGATATAACTATTTGATAATCAAATACTTATGATTAAAAAATATTAAATTATTCTAAAAGCAGTAGCAAAAGTACTGATTCATAAAGTATTCTTCAAAAAACGAGTACAAATAGGTTTGAGTAAATTATTTATATTCAATCTAAATTACCAAACATAATTTCTACTAAATTTGTAGTATGATTAGCCAAAAAAACGAAATAAATGAAAAAACCACATACTCCGACCAAAATAATTTACCTCTGCGTGGGTGATAAATGCAAGCAATTGGGCAACAAAGAATTGGCTAAACAACTAAAAGAAAAAGTAAAAGAAATTGGACTCAAACACTCCGTAGAGATTGTAAAGACCGAATGTTTGGGGCGGTGCAAATTTGCTCCGGTAGGTAGTATTCAGCCTGCCAACGAGTGGTTTCATCAATTGAACCCCAAAGAATTGAAAAAAATATTTTCGGAAGCCATTGAAGAGGATGATGCCTGAAAAATAATTTCTAATTCCTAATTCTTAATTATTAATTCCCAATGCCTACATAAGTTTAGATTTTCTATCAAGCCCAAAACTCTCGGAAAAAATGTAAAGATTTTTTAAAAAATCATAAATATCTGATTATCAATTAGTTATAAAAAATAATAGGTTCTCCATCACTTTTCAAGAATGAAAATCTTTTTTCTGAAATTTATCAATTTCAGTGATTCTGAGCGAAGCGAAGAATCTGAAACTCTTGATAATCAACGCTTTAGA
>JALONJ010000335.1 GCA_025455045.1 Microscillaceae bacterium
AAATATTTTTAAATTTTTCAAAAATATTTTTCACTACGCAAATAGGCTGCATACTTGAGTATTTACTTTGTAGCATCATCAAGCCAAAAGGGTTTGAGTCATTGATTTAAAGGTTTAAATTTCATTTTTATTTTTAGTATAATTAATTGATAATCAGTTAGTTATGGATTAAAAATAAAAATTCAAAATTTGAAAAACAATAAAAAGAGTGCCGTCGGAAAGGGTTACTTCACTGTTTAATCTATACGAAAGGAGTAGTAATTATTGTGTCTGATAAAAGTAAAAATCCTTTTGCCAAGCTAAAAAATGTTTTTTTTGTATTTTAATAATTTTCCAACTTTTTTCAAGCATTGCCTCTTTTATTTAATTTAAAACCTTGATAATCAATGACTTATGTAAAATTGAGAAAAAATTGAAAACAATTTTTTTGCTGTGTAAACAGGTTTTGTAACGCGTCTTTATTTGGTAATCCTATACATATTTTCCAAACCAATGAACCCCAAACGAATCGGGCAAAATCAAGCCGATTGCCCCACTTTGCCACCTTAGCTGGTATTTTGGGAGGTAGATTTTGTTTAATATCTGGATAACTGCTCGGAATGTTCTTGTCGCCTTAAAACTATACGTTTGACTTAATTGCTAATTCATTGATAATCAAAGGTTTATAAACTTGAGAGTGTCGTAGATTTGAGATACTTCAATGTAAATTTACCTCCCAGTAAACTCAGGTCGCATTTTACCTCTTTTGATGGCTCAAAAGCCAAGGCTTTTTGGGCAGTAAGAAATTTATAAGTGTTTGATTATTAAGGGATTAAAGATTTAAACCACCAAAAAAAAATTGAGGTCAAGCAAGCGTTACTTCTAATTCACTGAAAAATGAAACCACGCTTTCAATTACCTTAACAATAGATAAGATATTGATAATCAGTTAGTTATGTGATAAATCTGAAAACCTTTTGGCGTGCCGTGCGCAAGAGATACTTCAATTTTAAAAGAAACTCTTGCCGATTATAGCCGCCAATTTTTAAAATCAATAAATCTCCAAATCAAAAACTCAACAAATAAAACTATGAAATTCAATACCAAAACTCAAGGAAACGAAACCACCAATTATGCAGGCGCAAAAGCCTACAAAATGAATGTGGCAATGGAATTGTACGCTACGGTTGTAACTTCGGCTTTGAGCGACAATTTTTATGAAAAAACCGGCGACCGTTTGACTCGCTTGCGCGAATTAATTGCCAAAAATGACCCGGTTTTTGTCGCCAAATTGGCAGTTTATGCCCGCGAAAAGATGTATTTGCGCTCCATTCCCTTGGTTTTGGCGGTTGAATTGGCAAAAATCCACAACGGCGACAATTTAATCAGTCGGATGGTAGCGCGGGTTATCCAACGGGCGGACGAAATCACCGAATTGTTGGCATATTACCAATTGGCAAACCAAAGAACTCAAGGAATCAAAAAATTGAATGCCTTATCCAAACAAATGCAAAAAGGCTTGGTGGAGGCTTTCAACAAGTTCGATAGTTACCAATTTGCCAAATACAATCGAGATGGCGAAGTCAAATTGAAAGATGCTTTGTTTTTGGTACACCCCAAAGCCAAAGATGAAGCCCAACAAGCGATTTTTAATCAAATCGTAAATGATTCATTATCAGTGCCTTACACTTGGGAAACCGAACTATCGGCTTTGGGACAAATGGGCTTTGATGACGAAAAAGCCAAAAAAGCGGCTTTCCGCGCCAAATGGGAAGAATTGATTGAGAGCGGAAAATTGGGCTATATGGCTTTGTTGCGCAATTTACGCAATATGCTGCAAGCCGAAGTAAGCCGCGAACACATCAAAAAAGTAGCCGACCGCTTGGCAAACCCCAAAGAGGTGGCAAAATCCAAACAATTTCCTTTCCGCTTTTTGGCGGCTTACCGCGAGTTGAAAGGTGGGCAAATTCCTCGGCGGGGCATCAATTTGAAAGAAATTGTATTTTCTTCGGATACTACCTTGATTTTGAACGCTTTAGAAAAAGCGATTGTGGCTAGTGTGGTCAATTTGCAAGGTTTTGACGAAAATACCAAAGTATTGGTTGCCTGCGATACCTCCGGCTCAATGCAGCAAAATATATCGTCCAAAAGCTCCATTCAATTATTTGATGTGGGCTTGGTATTGGGAATGTTGTTGCAAAACCGTAGTCAATCGGTCATTTCGGGTATCTTTGGCGATACTTGGAAAGTGATTAATTTGCCTTCGGGCAACATCTTGGCAAATGCCGATGAATTGCACCGCCGCGAGGGTGAAGTGGGCTACTCGACCAATGGTTATTTGGTAATCAAAGACTTAATCAAACGCAAAAAAGCGGTGGATAAAGTGATGATTTTTACCGATTGTCAATTGTGGGATAGTAACTTCACCAATGAAAGCATCGCCAAATATTGGGACGAATACAAAAAAATCGCGCCCAATGCCAAAATCTACTTATTTGATTTGGCGGGTTATGGACAAGCCCCTTTGAATATTGTACGCAATGATGTGTTTTTGATTGCGGGCTGGTCGGAGCGCGTTTTTGAAGTGTTGGAAGCCATTGAAAACGGCAATTCGGCTTTGTCGGAGATTGAGAAGGTAGTAATATAAAAGCCCCCTTGCCCCCGGAGGGGGAATTTTTGAAAATCAATGATTAATTCTAAATGACTGATAATGAGTTGGTTATGAGGAGTTAGCCATTGGTTTTTTGAAAAGATATGGAGGAAATTTAATTTTTAAATCTTAAAGGTCAAGTAAGTAGGGGCTGTACCAGTAATCTGGTTTTTTCAAATAGAAATTTACACCAAAAATAGACAGTTTAATTGGGATGATAAACAGACACCTGAAAAAATTTCGCAATTACCTTGAGGATTTTATTTTTTTGAACACATAAGCTATTGATTATCAATAGTTTACGTGTTTTTCCCTTAACTAGTCGGAATTTGTAATAATAAACAAATTTTGAAAATAAATTATCAAATACGGCATTTAAGCGTGAAATTTAGGAATTAATACAACAAAATAATCAATGGCAACAATCATTGTAAAAATCAAAGACCAACAAACTCTAAACCTGGTTTTAGAAAAATTAAAACCGATTGAAGGAATCGAAATTGAAGAAGAACTCTCAGTCAAAGAGCAAATCAGACAAGGTTTGAAAGAAGTAAAAGAAATTAAAAAAGGAAATTTACCCAAAAAAACCTTAAAAGAATTGTTGAGCGAAGATGAATAACCTTTACACTACGCCATTTTTTGATAGAAGATTCAAAAAACAATATCCTGTCCGTCTTAGATAAAATAATTAATGACAGGTTTCTAGTATTCAAAAAACAATATCCTGTCCGTCTTAGATAAAATAATTAATTCAAACCTGTCAGGTTTATAAAACCTGACAGGTTTCTCTACCTTTTAATCTTTTAAATTCTATTTGTTTTAGTCTTAGAACCAGCTAATTGGAATTTGTAATTCAAGGAGTTAAGGGATTTTAAATCTCCGGTTCTAAGGTTTGGATTTAAAAATCCAGACCAGCTAGGATTTTCTCCGTTGTTGATGTTAAAAAAATGCTGGCGAATGTAAGAAAAACAAAAGACGTATGATTTAGCATTTTTCGACACCAACAACGGAGTAATTGCTCAATATGAAAAAATATTTATTTGGCTATGGATTCAATCACAAATAATTGATTACCAGTTGATTAACAATTTTTTTTCATTCCTAGACTATTGATTGACAATTAATAAAAACGAACTTTTTACTACATTTGAACTTCTATTTTTAAAAAAAACCTTAAGATGAAAGCTTATATCCAAAAAGGCTTTGATAATGAATTTATTACTACCAATGCCTTTATTGCGTTTGATGGTTTTAGACAAATGGGTTGGGAGATTATCCCTTTTCAAAAAATCTCAGAATTGATTGATAATGAACCCGCAAACTTGGTAATGGGAGGCATTGATGAGGTAAAAGAGGCTTTGCAAATGTTAAAAATTCCGATTCCGGCTGAGATAAATTATCCCGAAGAATTGCAAGGTTTCTTGGGGCGCAAAATTTGGCAATCAAGCATCAATACCATTGCCGCAAACCCCCAAAAGTGGAATGTCTTTGTCAAACCCATCCACGCAGCCAAAAAATTTACCGGCGTGGTCGTAAATAGTGCCAAAGATTTGATTGGTTGTGGCGACCAGTTTCAGGACACGCCGATTTGGTGTTCAGAAGTAGTCAATTTTGTTGCAGAGTGGCGATGTTTTGTGCGCTATGGCGAAATTTTAGATGTAAGACCTTATCGTGGCAACTGGCGCAAGCATTTTGATTATCAATTAATTGAGTCGGCTTTGAAAGCCTATACTTCGGCTCCCAAAGCTTTCGCAATGGATTTTGGTTTAACCACTCAGGGCAAAACGCTACTCATTGAAGTCAATGACGGTTATTCTTTGGGTAGTTATGGCTTAACATCAATTCAATATGCCAAATTGCTATCGGCTCGCTGGGCTGAAATTACCGATTCAAGAGATTATTGTGATTTTTGAGTTTTTATTAACTTAGTTAATCGGTGTTAAATCGCTGAATTTGTAAGTTCGGTTTGTAATTCCGACTAAGGCTTTGAGGGTTTTAAAGATTTAGTTCTAAAACCTGATTAAAAATCCAGACCAGCTAGGATTTTATCCCATACAAAGTGTTTAATATTGGCAATTAATTGAAGGAAATGAAAATTAAAAACTTAGAAAATCTAATTGAGCAATATAAGGCGTTATCACAAGAAGTTGTAGATTATACCAAATATACTTATTATGCCGCTACCCATCACTCTACAGCTCTCGAAGGAAGCACTTTAAGCGAAGGACAGGTTATCAATTTACTTGAATATGGCAAAACTGTAACCGACAAACCATTTGAAGACCATTTGATGGTTTTTGACCACGACAAAGCGATTCGCTTTGTTATGGAAGAAGCGCGAAAAAAACGAGCCATAACTATAGATTTTATCAAGCAAATAGCTACTAAAGTCGTCAATAGTACAGGTTCTATTGTAAATACAATCAGTGGAACTTATGATATTAGCAAAGGTGAGTTTAGATTATCTTCAGTGAGTGCCGGCACTCGCACCTTTCCCGATTTTAGAAAAGTTCCCAGTCTTATTCAAATGCTATGTGATAAAGTAAATGAAAAACTAAAGTCTGTGGCTACAATTGAGGAAAAATGTGAATTAGCATTCGAATTACATTTTGATTTTATCAGTATTCATCCATTTGGTGATGGGAATGGCCGCACGGCGCGCCTTCTGATGAATTATATCCAAGCTTATTTTGACTTACCGTTGTCAATAGTCTTTAAAAAAGATAGGATTCGTTATATAAATGCCTTAGAAAGTGCCAGAAAACGAGATGATTTAAGCCCTTTTTTGAAATTTATGTATAGTCAATATACTAAATTATTAAAAATGGAAATAAAAGAACTTCAAGCAAAACAATAATCAACATAGACTTAAATTTCTTAGCTAGTCGGAATTTGTAATTTCGACTAAGGCTTTAAGAGTTTTAAAGATTTAGTTCTAAAACCTGATTAAAAATCCAGACCAGCTAGGTAACATACTAATAATCAATGACTTATGGAATTAAATATTACAGCATATAAAGGCTATAAAATAGCCGAATTGATTACTGAAAATACGCTTATTCAAAATACTCAAGAAGCAGTAGAATTGGTAGTGAATAGCCAATATTTGGAGGCAGAAGGCTTAATTGTGCAAGAAAATCAGCTTCACCCTGATTTTTTTGATTTAAGAACACAAATGGCAGGCGATATTTTACAAAAATTCTCGAATTATCGCGCTAAATTGGCAATTGTGGGCGATTTTACGAAGTATCAAAGTCAAGCCTTAAAGGATTTTATCCGCGAAAGTAATCAAGCGGGTAGAATTAGTTTTGTAAGCTCAATTGAAGAAGCTCTGGAAGCCCTCATTCAATTTTAGACTCAATGATGAATCAACGAAAATTTTAGAAACCACTCGTTTAGCCTTGCGAAAAATTCATACAGGCTGATGTTTTAAGAAGCTGTCTTAAAATAGTTTAGAGGCGGTTTAAACAGATATTGATGTGGGCAATATAAATAAATGCTTCGGAACTACGGGTCGTTTTTTCATAATCTTTACTTAATCGGCGGTAATTATTTAGCCAGCCAAAAGTCCTCTCTACGACCCAACGGCGGGGCAATAGCTCAAAGCCACTGGTATCATCACTTCGTTTGACAATTTGCCAAACCCAATCTACTATTCCTTGTACCCATTGGGCAATTTTTTGATACCCGCCATCCACCCACACCAATTTCAATTTGCCGGTCAAATGTTTGGTCGTCTCATTGGCTTGGGTTTGTTCTACCAAGAATTTAGCTCCGGCTTGTTCGGAAATGTGGGCACCCAAGACGGCTACACATAAAAGTAAGCCCAAAGTATCGACCAAAATAAACCGTTTGCGACCCTTGATTTTTTTACCCCCATCATACCCTCTAGCTTCGCCGCCGATTTGAGTCGTTTTGACCGATTGACTGTCCAAACTCGCCGCCGTGGGGCGTTTCTTCCGAAATTCGGCTTTTTTCTGTCCTTTTTCTTTCGGCTTTTTCGTCTTGGCGCGGACGCGTTGGACTAAGGCAGCGTTGATATCTCGCCAAAGTCCACTTTTAGTCCAAGTGGAGAAATAGCCATACACCGTTTTGTAAGAACCATATTCTTTGGGCAACATTTGCCAAGAAATGCCACCCCGAGTGATCTAAAGTATTGCATTCACTACTAGGCGTAAATCTACGGGATTACGACCTACTTCTCCCGCTTTTTTTTTAGGCTTGGGTAGGTAGGCTTGAATAATTTTCCATTTTTTATTGCTTAAATCGCTTGGATATACGTGATAATTTGGCTTCTTTTGTTCAGACATTGGATAAATTGTTTGATTGGTTTGACTAAACAAAATTAAATCTTTTTAGCCAATGTCTATTT
>JALONJ010000021.1 GCA_025455045.1 Microscillaceae bacterium
TTTATAATCACCTCATTATCAATTAGTTACAGAAAAGCTATTTTTAAATATTCTAAAAAATCAAACATTCGTTTAAAATTTCTACAGTGGGAATTGCTGAAAGTAAAATTTATTTTATGTTTTTTTCGCCCAATTCTCATTTGCTATACAATCAAGGATAGCCCTTTTGCAAACCGAATAGCTCGTAAATGGCTGATTACCAGTAAATTAAATGCAATTTAACGACAACAATTTAATTGAAAATCGGTTATTACACCGAAACATTATTCTCTCTCAAGGCATCATTCAAAGAGGTTTTGAGGTCGGTACTTTCTTTGCGTTTGCCGATAATCAAGGCACAAGGCACTTGAAACTCGCCCGCCGGAAATTTTTTGGGAATTGTACCCGGAATCACTACCGAGCGTTCAGGAACGAATCCTTTGTACTCCACAGGCTCAGAGCCGGTTACGTCAATGATTTTTGAACTGCCGGTAAGTACTACATTTGCCCCCAACACTGCTTGTTTGCCTACCCGTACCCCCTCGACAATAATGCAACGCGAACCAATAAAAGCTCCGTCCTCTACAATGACCGGCGCAGCTTGAACCGGCTCCAGTACGCCACCAATGCCCACGCCGCCACTCAAATGGACATCTTTGCCGATTTGGGCGCAACTGCCTACCGTAGCCCAAGTATCTACCATTGTTCCACTATCGACATACGCGCCAATATTGACATAAGAAGGCATCATAATCACGCCTTTTGCCAAAAAAGCCCCGTAGCGAGCAATGGCGTGAGGTACTACGCGCACGCCCAACTGAGCATAATGCCGCTTGAGCGGAATTTTGTCGTGAAATTCAAACATTCCTACTTCCAAAGTTTCCATTTGGCGAATGGGAAAATACATAATTACTGCTTTTTTGACCCATTCGTTCACCTGCCAGCCCTCAGCTAGGGGCTGGGCTACGCGCAAAGTGCCTTTATCCAATTCTTCAATCACACTGAATATAGCTTCTTGAGTGTTTTTTTCTTGCAATAGTTGGCGGTCTGCCCACGCATTTTCAATGATAGTCTTTAGTTCCATAATTTTTAGCTACAAAATAAATTTATCGGCAAAAATCCGAAATAATCCTTAGCCTAAAAAATTGAACCCGCAATTTCTCGAGTTTTTGAATTTTCAAATTTTTGATTTCAGAAGTTGGGGTGCGGATTTTTGAATCTGAATCCTGAATATTTTAAAAATATAACTTGCTGAAAACCAAATAGTTATATACTTTACGATTCCTAATTCTTCATTCATAACTCCTTAACACTTCTACTTGCCTTGCCAAAACTGGAGACAGGCATTTTTAGATCGTTGCCCAAAACTCATCATTTAGTTTATCATAATCCCTGCTTTTATAAAAATTCTCAAACATTTGATTTTCTGTTGCCGGAAACTCTACTTGAATTTCACTATTCAATGTTTCTAAAATTTTTTTGCCAAGAGCATTGCCGTGTGTACCTCGCAATGCTTTTTCGTACCAATTCAACAAATCCGTTTCGGTTACTATGGCTTGTATTCTGGACTTCCAACCTATTTGATTGAGCAATGAAACAATTACTTTTTGTTCAGCACTTTTGCAAATGATAACAATTCTATCGGCTGTAACTGAACTAACAATATTTTCCGCCAATTCTTCACTCAGTGAAAGGTGTTTGATTTGAATTGCCAAGCCAAAGTTTGCCTACATATCTAAGCCTCGGTCTGCGGCATTGGTTACTCCTACTCTATAAATTTTTGCCCTTGTTTTAAAATTGCTTCGGTCTGGGCTTAAACTCAAAATATTTTCGGCAAAATCCTGAAAATCAGTCAATATGTTGGCTTTTTCAGGGTTGTAAGAAACTTCAATACGTAAGTCCAAAGCCTCTGTAACGGCTGAAAAGAGCGAAAAAACGATAATTTCATAAATTTTATCTATACTTCGTTTTAGTCCTGCTTCTGCCCAAAACAAGGCAATAAACTCATTGAGTTGGAAAGTGTTTGTATCATTTTCGTTACAATACGCCAAAGCACTCGACATTTGCGAAAAACGTTCTGCAAAACGCTTGTAAATGTAGGCTTCCACGATGCCATTTTTTGCCTGTTTTCTCGCCCTAAACTTTCCAGAACACTTGGCGGAATGGCATTTTCATTGAAAATATCGTCTTGATAGCGTGCCGAAGATGTACTTGTCCTACCCAAAAACTGTAAACAAATCGTATCTCGCCACTTTTTGGAAGGGTTGCGATAAGTTTGTAAATCAGCCAGATCGATGTCTTTTTGGGTTCGGTCTCTAAACAAAATTTCAGCAATTTGTATGGGCTTGTACAAATGTATCCTTGACTTACTGATAACATTATCCAAGGACTTTTTGGCTTCTTGTAGGCTCATATTCAGGGGTCAAAATAGAAAGTTGTTTCGTTTCTTGAATGATTTTTCGGTTTTGCATTGCCTCTATCATCTGTTTGGCTACGGCTTTGAATACTGGCACTGCAACGCTGTTGCCTGTTAGTTTTCGCATAGCGGTATAACTCACATTAATGATAAAATTTTCGGGAAACCCTTGTAATCTGAGCATTTCGCGCTCGGTTGGCCTTCGGTTGCCGTTTACTAGCAAGTAGTTGTAAGAACCGCCCGCCCGCAAAGCACAAGAGAATGGTAGTACCGAGATATTACCGCCCTTATTTTCGTGCCAAACCGAAGGATAAAAAGGTTCTACTTTTAACTTTTCAAGCCGTTTTTCGGCAATATCTTTTGAAGCAAAATATTTCTTATCTACTTGATTTTCAGGTTCTAAGATTTCTGAAAGCGAAACATACATTCCTTTAGGTTGAGGAAATGAAAAACGAATATTCTCTTTGAAACCTACAATTATAGTTCTTTCTCTTTTTTGGGGTAGTCCAAAATTTAAGGCATTAAGTATCGTATGATGTACGAAATAGCCTAGAGATTTTAATTTTTCTAAAATGATTTGAAATGTCCTACCGCTATCGTGCGTGCGAAGTTGTTTAACGTTTTCTAAGAGAAAAGCGTAGGGCTGTTTTACTCTTAAAACTTCCTCAATATTGAAAAATAATGTACCTCTGGTATCGGCAAAGCCTTGCATATTTCCAATAATCGAAAAAGGTTGGCAAGGAAAGCCTGCCAGTAAAATATCGTGTTCGGGTATGTCATCAGGGGCAATTTCTGTGATGTCGCCAAAAGGTTTTTCTCCAAAATTTGCCTCATACATTGTTTGAGCATCTTTGTCCCATTCTGAAGTAAAGACATTTTTACAGCCCCAAGTTTCAAACCCTAATCGTATCCCGCCAATGCCTGCAAATAAATCTATGATTTTTAGCTCATTCATTCTGTTTTACTATGTTTTCCACAAATTTACGTGTAATTTCGAATTTTCAAATCTTGAGCTTGACTCTGAATCCTGAATTTGAATCTTGAAATATTAAAAATATTCTTTAATTTTAGAAAAAAATAAAATTTGATTTCCTAATATAATTTTTTATTATGAGTGAAACTATCCACGACGTTTTTATTTCCTATTCTACCAAAGACCAAATCCCCAAAAACTATATCAAAGATGTATTCGATAGGGAGGGAATTAGTTATTTTTTAGATGAAATTTCCTTGGAGTTGGGGCAAGATATTCAAGAAAGCCTCGAGACTAACCTCAAAAATACCCGTTTTACGGTCCTGCTAGTTTCAAAAAACAGTTTGTTCTCGACTTGGGTTTGCCTAGAGAGTATTCACCGCTTACAAGAAGAAAGTTTTACCAAAAAAACTACTTTTTTGCCCGTTTTGGTTGATTTGTCGGTAATGAGCTTAGATTTTCCTTTGGAAATGGCAAAACATTTCAAAGCCAAACTCGAAGAACTCGAAGCCAAACGCGTCGAAGCCAAAAGCCTTGGCATATCAACCAAAATGTATAATGATGAAATAGAAAGAATTGAAAAAGTACTGCCTCAAATCAGCGACATCATTCAAAAAATCAAAAACGGACTTTCGGCTAATTTTGCCGATGACAACCGCAAAACCAAAGATTTGGAAAAGCTCCTCAAAACCATCAAAGCCGATAAAATTGAAGCCAGTCCAACTCAGCCAAACCAATTGCAAATATTGCCTTATGCCCATTATGATCAAACTACCGAACTTGACCGCTACTGCGATATTGATTTAGCCAACTGCCTCAATGATAGTGATGTTGTAAGCAATGATTTGCGCTTTACGGATTATCAAAATGACCGACTCATATTTCAAGCCATTAGCGACCAACAAGCCGAGATTTGGTTTGGCTTCGAGTATCCCCAACCAAGTGTTTTTG
Organism: Microscillaceae bacterium; assembly: GCA_025455045.1. Lineage (GTDB taxonomy): Bacteria > Bacteroidota > Bacteroidia > Cytophagales > Microscillaceae > JALONJ01. The sequence continues at coordinate 4,320 of JALONJ010000021.1, forward strand.
TAAAATTTGCGCTCGGCACTACTTTCCAATGGGATAAAAATGACCAAGATTATAGCTATGTAGGTTTAGTCTTTACCGCTTGGAACGAAGGTTATTTTCATAAATTGGTAGTCAATAATTTTGGTGAATTTTTGGTTTATTATGATACTGCGCAAGAGCGAGTCGATGTCAGCAACGGTTGGCACAAAATGCCCCACATCAAGCCCAAGCAAGGAATGACCTACCACTTGGCGATTGTAGTCGTTTACCCCGAGGGCGTAGATGACCTCACCGACTCACCTTGCAATATTGAATACTATGTCAATGATGAAATCGTGTTTATCTTTGAAAATACCCACTTGCTATACCTCCCTTACTATTTTGGTGTGGAGCTAAGTGCCGGCAGTGAGTTGGGTATCGAGTATTTGCAATCGAGCAAGCCCGCCTAAACCGCAAAATTGGTTGATTATCAAGTTTTGGGCGCGATTTCCGGCTGTCGTGTATAGAGCCTCGCCTGCGCCCGCGCCACCTACCTAGCGGTGGGTTTGCAAACCCACCGCTAGGTAGGTGGCGCGGGCGCAGGCGGGGTCTCTACCAGAGGCTTCCATCCGGCGCGCAATTATTTTTTATAAAGCCTTCATTATCAATCACTTAAACCTTTACAAATTATTTTGCTTGCCCCCATTGCTTTATTTGTTTACAATCGACCTAGCCATACAGCGCAATGCCTCGAGAGTTTAACCAATAATCCTCCGGCAAAAGACTCCATTTTATACATTTTTTCTGATGCTTGGCGCAAAGATGCCTCTCCCGAACAAATAGCCCAAGTAAAAGCCGTCCGCCAAATCATTCGCGCCAAGCAATGGGCAAAAGAAGTAAGAATCATTGAACACTCTGATAATCAAGGACTTGCCCACAATATCCCCAAAGGTATCACCCAAGTTCTACAAAAATATGACAAAATAATCGTCCTAGAAGATGACCTAGTTTTATCACCCTATTTTTTGGAATATATGAATCAAGCCCTTGATTTATACCAACTCAACCACCAAGTAATGCACATCAGTGGGTATATGTATCCTTTGCCTCGGGTACTTCCCGAAACCTTCTTTTTCAATATTCCTAGCTGTTGGGGCTGGGCAACTTGGGCGCGGGCTTGGCAACATTACCACCAAGATGCGCAAGCTATTTATACCCAATTACAAAAAGAACAAAAATTGGCAAACTTGGATTTGGACAATGTAGGATTTTTTCACCAAATTCTCAAGCGTACCGCCTGCAATGAATTACAAACTTGGGATATACAATGGAATGGGGTTATTGCCTTGCAAAATGGCTTTTGTCTCAACCCAAAAGTATCCTTAGTACAAAATATTGGGCTTGATGGCTCCGGCGAAAATACCCAAGCCAACCCCGCTTGGCAAATCCCCAAATTAGCCGAGTATATTCAAGTAATGCCCATAGAAGTAGTTGAAAATCAAGCAATTAGAAAAAAGGTGAGGTTTTTGCTCAAGTATAATGGTTTAGGTTGGCAGGCTTTGGGGCAGTATCATCTTAATCGAGGCTTAGGATTTGTATATAAATTTTTGCCTAAGAGTGGCAAAAAATTTTACCACCGACTAAAAAGTCTTATTTTTGCCCCAGCAAAATAAAGGTGCTAATAATTCATTTTGGACTACCAAGCCCAAACGTAAATCCTTAGCCCAAATAATCTCGTAAAAGGAAAAGGATAGGTTTTTTTAAGCTATTTTCAACAAATGATGAGTTCGAGTTGTTGCCACTTTGATTTATATTTATGAAAATTCTTCATATTAATACTTTTGACAACGGAGGAGCGGCAAAAGCCGTTTGGCGATTGCACGAAGCCTTGCTCAATGAAGGTGTCGACTCGCAAATCTTGGTTTTGTATCAAGAAAATCAGCCCCGTGACAATGTATTCAATTTCAACGAAACCCAACAAAGTGTTTGGCAAAAAGCTCGCCTTTCTCTAGCCTATCGTTGGGATGTGTATCAAAAACAGCAATTGATACAACATAAGCCCAAAAATTACGAGATATTTTCTTTCCCCAAAAGCATCTACGACCTTGCCAACCACCCTTTGGTCAAAGCTGCTGACATTATTCATCTGCATTGGGTAGCCGGATTCATTGACTACCCTTCTTTTTTTAGACGCATCAACAAGCCGGTTATTTGGACTCTGCACGATATGAACCCTTTTAGTGGTGGGTTTCATTATGATCAAGATTTGACCAACAACTGGCACGAATATCAACAAATAGACCGACAACTCCGCCAAACCAAAATCAGGGCTTTGGCAAATATTGAGCATTTATCGGTTACTACGCCTTCGCAGTGGCTTTTTGAACAATCTCAAAATTCGGAAGCACTGGGCAGTTTTCCGCATTATTTGATTCCTCATTCGCTTAACTTAGATATTTTTAAAAAAATTGACAAAAAATTTGCGCGTCGAGTACTCAATCTACCACTCAATCAGCCGATTGTACTATTTATTGCCGACTCCAACCAAAACAAACGCAAGGGATTTGTCTATCTCAAAGAAGCCCTTAGTTCTATCAAATATCGCCAGTTTGGGCTGGCAATTGCTGGCAAAGGCAAGGTTGAACGTATGCCTTTTCGTACTCACAAACTTGATTTTATTTTTGATGACCGCCTTTTATCCACTGCGTATTCGGCGGCAGATATATGCGTAGTACCATCTTTGGAAGATAATTTGCCCAATACTGTTTTAGAAGCAATGGCTTGCGGTACGCCGGTTATTGGCTCCAATGTGGGCGGAATTCCTGATATGGTGCGCCACGAACATACCGGCTTATTGTTTGAACCCAAAAATGTCAAAGATTTAGCCGATAAAATCGCTTATTTGTTGGTAGAAGAAGAATTACGTTTGTTATATGGTGCCAATGCTCGCCAAGTTGTTGAACAAGAATATAACCAACTTCTCCAAGCGCGGCGATTCAAACAATTGTATCAAGCTATTTTCCAAAATCCTTCGCAAGTGCATTTCAAATTTAACACTGCCTTAACTACAACTTGAAAGTAGCCTGTCTAAATTTGCGGATAAATAAAACGCTAATGAATACGCAACTGATTGATTTTGAGCAAACTAACGCCTTTTCTACCCTTTTTTTGGACTATATCCAAGGCAATGAAAAACTGAAGCCCTTTTATGGCTTGTACCCAAACCCACAAAACTTTCGTCCCCAAATTGATTCAAAAAAAAAGTCAACCATTGGCGTGTCTAGCCACACAAGACAGATTTTGCAAAAAAGCCTGATTCGACAATATCAAAATATTGCCCACAAACCAAGCCCCCAAATTGAACTTTTGACCAATCCCAGCACTTTTACGGTTACAACGGGGCATCAATTGAGCCTTTTTACCGGACCTTTGTATTTTATTTTTAAAATTATCACAACCATCAATCTGGCTAATGAACTGAAAAAACTTTATCCCGAATATAATTTTGTGCCGGTTTATTGGATGGCAAGCGAAGACCACGACTTTGCCGAAATCAATCATTTTCATCTTTTTGGCAAAACCCTTACGTGGCTCACTGAGCAAAAAGGGGCAGTAGGTAGGTTCAAAACCGAAGGAATTGCGCAAATTTTTGCCGAATTGAATGATAAATTGCCCATTTTTGAACAAGCCTATCTGCAAAACAATAATTTGGCAGAGGCTACTCGCTATTTGGTCAATGAATTGTTTGGCAAATATGGTTTGGTATGTATAGACGGCGATGACCGCGAATTGAAATCTTTGTTTGCCGAAGTAATGCACAAGGAACTTTTTTCAAATAATGCCAAAACCGCTTTTGAATTGGTCAAACAATCTTCACAACTTCTTGAAAACCAAGGATTTAAGACACAAGTAACGCCCCGCGAAATCAACTTTTTTTATTTGGAAAATGGCTTGCGCGAGCGAATTGTGGTAGATGAAAGCAACCAAAAGTTTGCGGTACTCAATACCTCTTTGCAATTTACTTCGCAAGAACTGGAAAAAATAATTGCCGAATCACCCGAAAAATTTAGCCCCAATGTCATTTTGCGCCCGCTTTATCAGGAGTATATTTTGCCCAATTTGGCGTACATTGGTGGCCCGGGCGAGTTGGCTTATTGGCTACAGCTCAAAGGGGTTTTTGACAATTATCGTGTGCCATTTCCAATCTTGATGCCTCGTAATTTTGGAATGATAGTTAATAAACCCAACCTTAAGAAAATCACCAAGTTAGGTATTGAAATCCAAGATTTGTTTTTGAATGAATTGGCTTTGAAAGAAAAATTTGTACAAGCCAATAGCCAAAATCAAGTGGATTTGACGGCTCAAACTGCCCAGATTACCACTGCATTTGAACAAATAAGCCAACAGGCAAACTTGATAGACAAAACACTGGAAGGATTTGTAGGTGCGGAATTGCAAAAAAACCTCAAATCCGTAGAAAATATTGAAAAACGCCTCAAAAAAGCCGAAGAACAGAAGCTAGAGACCGAAATCAAACAATTGCTAGGCTTGAAAGAAAAACTTTTTCCCCAAGGTGAACTCCAAGAACGCTATGACAATTTCTTGAATTTTTATCTCAATCAACCCGATATTTTGGCTATGTTTTTGAAAGAATATAATCCTTTCTTATTCAAAATGTATATTTTTCAAGAGAATGAATAAGCTGGACTTTTGAAATTAGCACGCAAAAAATCAAAACAACCAAAATTGCTTTTTGCGTGCCTTATGTTTAATTGTGGCTCGTAAGTCATTTTGAAACGCTTGCCATTTAGCCTGCCATTCGGGTTTTACTTGGGAATTGTAAGCATCATTTACGTCAAAACTTTGAGTAGTTTGACTCCAGCCAAATGCCATCATTGTTCCGCCTCGGTCATAGAGAATATCAGAGCTTAGTTCAGTTTCAATTTTAGGCAATTGATTGATAATCAGGCTATTATAAATAAAATCTAATTGCTGTTTTGATAAACGAAATTTTTTTTGATATTTCCTACCTTGATTATTTCGCCGATAAAAGCAACTATCCGATGAGATATACAACTCGGTAAAATAATATTGTTTGCCACCGTCATATTTTGCGCTGAGGCTAAAATCAGGCGGACGTTGGGCGGGCAAATCTGTTTGGGCAAGCAAGTCCAAATACCCAAACTGCCCCCAAAAAACAATTATTATGATCGCTTTATTCATTACTTGCATCGGTTTTTGCAAATAAAATTAGGTAAAAAATTGGATTTTTATACAACAAAAAAAAGCAATTTCTACACTTTACAGAAATTGCTTTTTTAAAAATTTGAAAAATATCAGTCAAAAAAAACATTTATCTAACTAATCAACCAATTATAAAGTTGTTTTAGCTCCACTAGCTGCTGGAGTAGTTTGCTCACTTACGATTTGTCCGTCAAACAAATTGACAATGCGGTGCGCATAACCCGAGTCGTGTTGCGAGTGTGTAACCATAATAATAGTGGTGCCTTGTTTATTGAGTTCGGTAAGGAGGCTCATTACTTCTTCGCCGTTTTTAGAGTCCAAGTTACCGGTTGGCTCATCTGCCAGAATGAGGTCGGGTTTGGTAATGACCGCCCGCGAAATCGCCACCCTTTGTTGCTGACCACCCGAGAGTTGTTGGGGAAAGTGTTTTTTGCGGTGCATAATCTGCATTTGATTCATTACGGCTTCCACGCGGCGTTTGCGTTCATTAGCGGGTACTTTGAGGTAAATCAAAGGCAGTTCAATGTTTTCAAAAACGGTGAGTTCATCAATCAAATTAAAACTTTGAAATACAAAACCAATATGAGCTTTGCGAATAGAGGCGCGTTGACGCTCGCTAAATTTGCTGATTTCGCGGTCAAGAAAGTGAAACTCGCCATGGCTGGGATTATCCAATAATCCTATGATATTCAACAAAGTAGATTTGCCACAGCCCGAAGGACCCATAATCGCCACAAATTCACCTTTTTCAATGCGCATACTTACGCCGTTGAGGGCAGTAGTCTCGATTTCTTCGGTAGTGTATATTTTTTTCAAGTTTTTCGTTTCGATCATCATAATCTTGAATGGTTATATTTTATTGTTTAAGTTAAAAAATTACAAATGATTTAGATTAGCCAATTTTGGCTTGCAAATTAATTTTTTTTGGTTGAATAAAAATATCTTGAATGGTAAATATTATAAGGCAATTCCTGCTAATTTATTTCCTCTTGAATAAATTATAAATATAATAAGTGATTGGTTATCAGTATTTTATATATTTTTTAATTACTGATTTGCCCGATATCCCATACTCAAAGAAGTATCCCCATTAAGTCTAATGTTCAAGGTTGCCTGCCTCTTGCCTAAGTTTTTGAAAATAACCATAGTGTTGGCACTCACTTGGTAGGTAGTTTGCTCGCCGGGTTTGAGTAAGCCTAACGAAGTCTGTTGATTATCTTGATTTTGAAATACCTCTACCTCACTATTGCTGGCATTTTTTACTTGAGCAGTGTAGCTTCCGTGTTTGCCTTCCCCCAACACAAAAGATTGGGCGGGGGCGATGGAAGTCGCGGAGGTCAAGACCCGACAAGCGGTAAATAAGCAGGCTTGAATCAGGATAAAAAAGATGATTTTCTTCACTTTGTTAGCGTTTTAAGAGGGGGTATTTATTTTAAAATCCTAGCTATTTGATTATCAGTTATTTACGCAAATTGATTTAAGTCTTTATTTTTCAAATACTTATCACTATACACTCAACATTATAGGGTGCATTTCAAATTTACGCGTTTCTTTTGCCTCACCCTTCCCTCTCCGAAGGAGAGGGCTATGGGTGGTAAATTTGAAATGCACCCACATTATACGTTTTGCATTTTACTTTCGCAACACCAATTTTTCAATGTTTTCATAGCCTTCATACGAGGAAACTATCACTTTTTCGCCGGGTTTCAAACCTTCCAATACCTCATAAAACTTAGGGTTTTGACGACCCAATTTGATATTGCGTCTTTCGGCAACGCCCCCCGACTCATTGACTACAAAAATCCAGTTGCCTCCTGTAGTTTGATAAAATCCGCCACGCGGAATCAATACAGCTTGGCTGGCATCGCTCAATTGCAAGCGAATTTGGAGGGTTTGCCCACGCCGAATACCCTTGGGGGCATCGCCCACAAATTCCATATCTACCTGAAACTCACCTTGTTGCACTTCGGCATATATTTTTTTAATTGCCAATTGGTAGGTTTTGTTGTTAAATTCAAACTCCCCGTTCAAACCGGGATAAACTTTGGAAATATAATGCTCATCAATACCGGCGCGTACTTTAAAACCGGTCAAATCATCGATTTGTCCAATATTTTCACCTACTTGTTTTGCCTCGCCAATCTCGGCACGGAGTTGCGAAAGTTGCCCATCGGTGGGCGACACAATGTATAAATTATCTAAGGTACTTTGCGAAAGCGAAATATTTTTGCGCATTCGGTTCACCGATTCGTCCAATTGCTTGATGCGTTGCTCACGGAGTTTGATATCCTGACTCAACCCGCGTTGGGCGAGTTCATAGCGTTTTTTCTGGTACTCGTAATTGTCTTTGGATTGTTTAAAATCTTCTTGCGATACCATATTAGTCCCTATCAATTGTTTGTTGCGCTCGTACACGCGCTCGGCGAGCTTGAGTTGGTAGTCAATATCGGCAATAGAATTGAGGTTGCGAATCTCGTCTTGGCGCATATTTACTTCGGTAGTTTGGCGTTGGTTCATCAGGTCGAGCAATTGGCTTTCGCGGTTCATAAAATCCAACTGCAAAGTGGTATTGGTCAATTTGAGAATGGTGTCGCCTTTTTCGACCGGGCGACCATCTTCCACAAATTTTTTGACCACCGTACCCGATTCAATAATATCCAAATAATAAGTCTTGATAGGCTGTACCGCCCCATCAATGGCAATAAACTCCTGAAAAGCCCCTTTTTGGACATTGGAAATACTGATTTTTTCGGTTTCAACATTCAGCTTTGATTTGGTATCGCCCAATAGTTGATAAATAACAAAAATGACCAAAACCGCCGACCCCACAATCGTCAAAATGCGTTGGGTAGTCCATTTCTTTTTGACTATAACTCGATCCATATCCGTTCAAAAATTTTTAAATTATCCGTTTATTTTTTTTAAATGTTTGATAGTCAAATCTTTATGATTTAATTGATTGACTTTGGGGGAAGATTGTCAAATCACACAAAATTTGAAAATCCGAAAAATCTTAAAATTTGAAAATCACTAGGTAATGAATAGCGAATAATGTAGAGTGAATAATTTTTTTAATTGCTTGAAAAATCCGCCAAAGGCGAGACTCATCAATAAGTTATCAAAAAATATGGTTTACATTATTTTGTTCTTGTTGCCATTCATTAATTTTTTGAAAAATCTCAAAAATCCGAATTGGTTATAGGTTTGGTAAACCTTGTTTGTTGTTTTTATTTGCAAAAAGCCTCACAAATTTTGAATGAATAATGCCAATTAAAATGCCATTTTATATAACTAATTGATAATCAGGTATTTATGAAACATTTTTTTATCCAATAATGCTAAAGTTGTACGCAAATAATTCAAAAAGTGTCCACTAACGTACAAGTATTTATTTTCAAAAGTGTTCACAAACAGCACAAAAAATGTCCGATTTTGAACTATCTTTGAACCATAAGCCTCTTTGCTAATGATTTTGCGTTTGTTCAATTTCATAATTCATTGATTATCAAGGGCTAAAGTTTTATTGGTATGAAAATTAGTATGTAATGAGTAGGCTTAAGCCAATGAAGAATTAGCAATTAATAATTAAGAATTATATAAATACCTGATTATCAATACTTTACATATCTCACTTACTTCTTCACCATTTTTCAGGAAAATTGTAACGCAGGTTGTCTAGCCTGCCCGCGTAAATGAGCCAAGAATTAGAATCAAGCTAGAATTTCTTGAAAATGGGCAAAGAATCTCCTACTTGTTTATTTTATTTTTGAACAAATAGTTGCTTATTTTTAAAAACCATTGAACCAAAAATTACAAAGTGTATGAATGAAACAAAAATTGGAAAAATATTGATTGTCGATGATGACGAAGACATTTTGCTTGCCGCCAAAATGTTGCTCAAACGCTATGCGGCTTCGGTAACGATTGAAAAAAATCCTAAAAAAATCCCGTTTTGGCTCAATAATGAGACTTTTGATGTCATTTTGTTGGATATGAATTTTAGCGAAGATACCACCAGTGGCAAAGAAGGCTTGCAATGGTTGCAAGAGATTATGACCCGCGACCCCAATGCGGTGGTGATTATGATTACCGCTTTTGGTGATGTAGAAACCGCCGTCGAGACCCTCAAATTGGGAGCTACCGATTTTGTCCTCAAACCTTGGCAAAACGAAAAACTGGTGGCTACTATCTCCGCCGCCGCCAAATTGCGGAGTTCGTACAACGAAGTCAAAAACCTCAAAGCCGCCAAAAAACAACTTGAGCAAGATATCAACCTGCCCTACAACGAAATGTTGGGCGAAAGCGCGGCAATGAAAAACGTAAAAAGTATTATTAGCAAAGTAGCCAAAACCGATGCCAATATCCTTATTTTGGGCGAAAACGGCACCGGCAAAGAGCTGGTCGCCCGAGCTTTGCACCGCGAATCACTGCGCGCCGAGCGCGACTTTGTGGGCGTGGATATGGGGGCTATCAGCGAAAGTCTATTTGAAAGCGAGTTGTATGGCTACAAAAAGGGGGCATTTACCGATGCCAAAGAAGACCGCGCCGGACGTTTTGAGCTTGCCAATAAAGGCACTTTGTTTTTGGACGAAATCGGGAACTTATCGCTCAATTTGCAATCTAAACTACTGGCAGTATTACAAAACCGTGAAATCAAGGCTTTGGGGTCTAACCGCCCCGTACCAATTGATGTGCGCTTGGTATGTGCAACCAATATGCCTTTGCATCAAATGATTAAAGAAAATCGATTTCGCCAAGATTTGATGTACCGCATCAATACCGTAGAAATTTACCTACCCCCTCTGCGCGAGCGAGGCGAGGATATTCCGCTTTTGGCAGGGCATTTTTTGACAGCTTATTGCAAAAAATATAACAAAGGTTTGAAAAAAATCTCGCCCCAGGCTATGCAAAAACTCCAAAAATACCACTTTCCGGGCAATGTGCGCGAACTTCAGCACGCCATTGAGCGCGTAGTGATTATGAGCGATGGAATGATAATTCAGCCCGATGATTTTTTCTTTTTGAATCAAAAACCTGAAACCACCGGCGAAAATCGCATCGATTCATTCAATTTAGATGATGTCGAGAAATCAGTGATTGACCAAGCCCTTGCCAAATACAACGGCAACATCACCAAAGCCGCCAAAGATTTGGGACTGACTCGGGCATCGTTGTATCGCCGATTGGAAAAATATGGCTTGTAAATCAAGGAATTATCGGTTTTTGGGACAAATTCAAGAAAAGCCCAATTGACCGATAATTTTGCTTTGTTTTATAACTTATTGATAATCAATTAGATATAGATCTTTTTGCTTCAATCGTTCATTTGGGGATTGAGTCCAAACCCTAAAGGTTTTAAAAACCCTTAGGGTTTAAATAATCTTGAAAAATTACAATGAATTAACCAAATTAATGATAGAGCCTCTTTTTTTAAAAACATTTAGGAAGCAAGAATTAAAAACTCTAGAGTTTCTACAAGTTTTATTGCAATTGTGCCAAATATTTGCGATACTTAGCCCTAAGTAGGCAAAATAAAATTATTTGTCAAATAAAAATACATAACCACTTGATAATCAAGCGGTTATGTATTTTCTTGCCTTAATCAATTCTAAGTTTTCACCCTAAATCCTATTGCCCTTGCAAGCCCATATCATTCATAAATACCCCTTATCCAGTGTTCCCTCTGCCTCGGGCGTAGAGTTTTTTGCCCAAAAATACTACATAATTGGCGACAACTCCGCAGGTTTGTTTGTCTTGAACCCTAAGTATGAGTTACTCGCAAATATCAATTTGTTTGTTCCTGAAGTCCTAGAAGAGGGTGTAATCCCCAAAAAACTCAAACCCGATTTTGAAGCTCTTACTACCCTTACTTGGAAAGACAAACCTAAGCTCTTGGTGCTGGGTTCGGGTTCGCGCCCCGACAAACGCGAAAAAGCCTATTGGGTTGATTTGGAAGATGTGAGCAAAGTCAAAAAATATAGCTTAAAAAAAGTTTATCAACAAATCCGCGAAGTTTTGAGCCTTAGCCCCGACTTAAAAGTAAATATTGAGGCGGCTTGCGCCAATGCCGAATATTTATGTTTGTTTCAACGTGGCAATATTTCGGGCAAAAATGCAATGTTGGTTTATGAATTGAAGAATTTTATTCGTTTTTTGAAAGAAAAAACCAGCAAACTCCAAGCCCCACAAGTATTTTATTATGAATTACCCAAGATAGCAGGTATCCAAGCCGGTTTTTCGGGGGCGAGTTTTGTGCCAAACTCCGACCAAATCATCTTTACGGCTTCGGTCGAGGACACCCAAGACGAAATCGCCGATGGCAAAATGCTGGGTAGTTTTGTGGGCATTATCAATTTTAGCCAAGCCCAACAAGCCCCTGCCATAGCCCCTGTCAAGTTTAGACGCAAGGCTTTTTTGGGCAAAATTGAATCCATTACTATCCGTGAAATACAAGCCGATGGCATTCAAACCCTTGCCGTTACCGACTCCGATGGCGGTATTTCAGAAATTTTGGAATTGCGGGTGGTTGTTTGAGAGAATAATGATTTTAGGGGCATATTGAATCTTCACCACTTTTCAGTAAAATTGTAACGCAGGCTGTCTAGCCTGCCCGCGTAAATGAGTTTGGGCTTAGAATAAAGCTAGAGTTTCTTGAAAACAGGCAAAGAATCTAAAACTTTATATAAATAATTGATAGTCAATTAGTTAGTTGCGAAGAATGAAATTTCAAAAAAACCTTACTTTTTTATCGGCAAGCCGATTTTAGCGGCAATCTTGGGCGAGCATAACAAATAATTGTAATAATCACTTTTTTCAAGGCTTAGGGTTTGACGAATACTATTTTTTTCATCAATGTTGAAATATAAATATCCCAAATTTTGAACTGCTTGATATACTTTTTTGGCTACATCTTCATTCAAAATTTCAATCAACAGCGTAGGGCGAAATTGTGCCAAATATTTGGCAAAGCCTGCCATTACTTCGGGTTCGTGCGTCTCGACATCTATTTTGATTAAGTCAATTTGCCTAAGCCCATATTTTTCAACAAAACTATCCAAAGTAGTTGATGGGATGGTGATGGAAGCCGATTTTCCAGAATAATCTTCAATCAAAATGCTGCCCTCTGAATCGGAAACGGCTTTGGCGATGGCTACTATGTCAAAATGATTTAATTTAATATTTTTAGCCAACATATCAAAAAACATTGGATGCGGCTCAAAAGCATATACTTGGGCTTTCGGATTGATGGTTTTGGCAATGAGGGCATAAATACCGGTATTTGCGCCAATATCTACGATAGTTTGGGCGTTTTGACAAAGTTTTAGCCAAATTTTTAAGGATTCTTTTTCCCAAGAATTGTCCAAGCCTTCCCAAAAAATTTCATTTTCGATTTGCAAGCCAAAATGATTGATTTTAAATTTTTGAGATTGATTTATTTTTATTGTAAATACATCTTTAAAATGTAAATGACGGAAGATGGGTTCGCTGGGTGTCCAAATGAGTTTTAAAGCCGAAAATATATATTTTTTAAATGGAATAAGACCATAAATGACTTTGAATATTGACTTCATAAAAGGAGTTGGTAACTTAATTTTTTTGCAAGATTATATATTTTATAGCTATTCTGTAAATTTGAGCCTATTACTCATCTGCATTTCTATATCTTAGGTCAAGGCTTATGCTTATTTTTCCAAAACAAACACCTTAATTGTTGCATCAACCAAAAAACTCCCGAATGGTATCGCCCAACAACCGAATAATGTGATAATAAGACTCATCATTGGTCCACTCCATCAAATCATTGTGAATATACAGTGTTACTACTTGGGCTTCATTTGCCTGCCAAATGTATTGATGGATAGTATCGGGCAGGGTGTTATCAAAATGCTTATGCATTGCCAAGCGGTAATTGAGGTCTTCTTCGTGAAAGTTGAGAGCCAATTTTTGATAAAAAGCTTTCAGTCTATCGGTATCGGCAAAGGTCGGGCTTACAATATCAAAACCTGCATCACCTACATTGCCCCCAAAGTGTAGGTTAAATTCCTCGGTGCGTTTGGTGGAGCTTTTGATGATAAATACAATTTCGTTGGGTTGGATTACATTTTGCAAATCTTTTTTGAAATGCAAAAATGCTTCGGGAATATGAGGCAGGCTTTCGTTCAAAAAAGATTCGTTTTTGGTAAAACTAAAGGCAAACTCTTGGTTCAAATCCTGTTCCTCGCCATACATTTCATTGGACAAATAATCAGCTTCGAGATACTTAGCCAAATGTGCCGTAAAATGCCCAATAGCGTGTTCGGCGTGGCTCATCGGCGAAATAATCGCAATCCGTGAGCCGCGATTGATATAAGAACCATACAACCGGTTAAAATCAAAATGCTCCAACACCAAGGTGTTGGAAAATCGCTCGTTTTGGGTATTGCGTTTGTAGCGCACGCGCAAGTGTTGAGAGTGCCGAATGGCCTCAAAAATATCTTGCTCCGATAGCTCCAAACGGCTTTTGATAGTGGTAAGGTCTAAAGCACGAAAGGTAGTGGCGTGGTTTCCGATTTTGAAAGGACTGGTAAAAAAAGATTTGACAATTTTTTCGCCATTGCGCGTGGCAATGTTTACCAAGTTGTTGCGCTCCATTTCTTGCATAAAACCCGCCGAAATAATGCCTGCCGGAACGGCAAAAATGCCAATTCCGATGATAGAAATAATCGAAGCCAATACCTTGCCCATTGCCGTTTTGGGGTATATATCGCCATAGCCCACCGTAGTAAGTGCCGATACTGCCCACCACATCGTTTCGGGAATACTGGCAAAGTTTTGGGGTTGCGCCTCCGATTCAATCATATACATCAAACTCGCCGATACTACCAACAACAAAAACAAGGTGAAAAAAATGACTTGTAAATCTTCTTTTTTGTTGAGGATAATTTTAATCAGCAAGCGCAAAGAGGCTGAATATCGCCACATTTTGAATAAGCGAAACAGCCTGAATAAACGAAAAGAACGAATAAACCGAAAATCTTGGTAAAAAAGCGGTAGGTAAAACGGCAAAAACGAAATCAAGTCAATCAACGCCACCCCCGTAAATGCGTAGCGCAGTCGCCCCCAAAATGGGTTACGGTATTTTTCGGTTTCGGTGATACACCAAAGCCGGGCAATGTATTCAAAAGTAAAAATGACGATTGAAAAAACTTCAAAAAACTCAAACCAAGTACCATAGGTTTGATGCAATGACTTGACGGTCTCGAAAACAAAAGCCATCAAATTCAAAAAAATCAAACCCAACATAAACGTATCAAAACGTTTGCCTAGTTTTTCATAAAATTTGTAGTGGGGTGAGGATTCATCCAGTTCATTTACACCTTCTAAGATGAGATAAAGTTTGTGTTTGATGGTAAGTTTCGACATAGTTTATGTACTGAATTACACAAAATTCAAAAAAAAATGTTAGATAAGGTGTATTTTGTCTGAAAGATTACGAAACTATATGTAAATAATTGATTATCAATGTTTTAAGGTTGCAGCTAGAATCACATAACACTTTGGGAAGAATTGCCTTTGGTGGTTTTTTAATTGGCAGGGCAAACCCTCAACATTTAATTGAACGAATTGATAATCAATAGATTGTATTTGTTGTAGCCTCTTGACAAATTTTATGAATGATGATGAATTTCAGATTTAAGTATTCATTTTTTACAAAATCATTTTTTAAATCAATTGAGGTACTTCGTGGGTCGTAAGTTTGCCAGCAGGGGCAATTTTTGCCATTTTGAGGTTCAATTTGGCAGAATTATGGGCAAACTCGATGCTTTCGCCATCAAATATCAATTCATACAATTTTGCTAGATACAATGCCATTGCTTTTTCATTGATAACTTCTTCAAAACCTATGACTTGTCCCACATAAGGCTTGAGAGCCTGCGCATAAGCCAAAGATTGGCTGGCACTCAAAATCAGCAATTCGGGGGTGTATTTTTGTTGAATCAAAGCAAAAAAATCGCTCCAATCACCAATGCTAAGGTTTTGAATTTCGCCCTGAGCATTGGGCAAATAAAGCTCATTTTGGGGCTGTGGGGGCAAATACAAATGCAAAAAGTGGGGTTCGTGTTGCATTACTATCCGCAAAAAATTATCGAGATTGACTTCGCTTTCCATTTCCAAACCAAATTGTTCGCGTTTTTCGCTGCTTTGCAGAGCCTCTTTGATTTGATTGAAGTTACTGATTCCGGCAGTATTATTTTGCCCTTGCGGACACAGCCACAAAATCTTTTTGGGCGTAAAAAGGGCTTGTTCCATTTTCAAAATTCCATCAAAACTTACAATGGTTTGTGTAATACCGGCATCGCCTTCTTGGGGTAGCGATATAGTTTTGGTAAAGGTAAGTGTATCGGGTTTGGCTTCTTTTTGGGAGTCAATTGCTTGATTTTGAATGGTTTGTATCAATTTTTCCAAATCATTGCTTTTGCGGGCAGGGTCGGCAAAATTGGCAGAGAGCGAGCCGGTAAGTTTGGCAATGATTTCGGTAATGTTGGGCAGTATTTCTTCCAATCGCTCAATGCGTTCATTATAAAGTGCGGTTTTCATTTTGCGGGTTTCGGCTTGAGCGCGCAAGTTTTTTTGTTTTTCAATCTCAGCCGTAAATTTATCGTGCATTCGAAAAGGAAAATCATCTTCAAATACCTTGTTGTCCAATAAAATTGGCAATAGGGTGGTTTTACCCGTAAAAATTTCTTCTTTCAATCTAAACAAGGACTCCTTGCTGACCCAAGTGGACAAAAGGCTGTTTTCGGAAACCAACAAAACCGTAAACCGTGCTTCGCGCAAGCCTGATTCTATTTGGGTATCCAAGTGATTGCCTATTTCCATAGAAGTTTCATCAAGCCAATAGCTAATTCCTTGATTATCAAATAGTTGCTTCAAGTCCTCCTTAGCAGCTTGGTCTTTGGTAGCATAGGAAATAAAAACATCTTTCATAAAATTTGCCTCGCTTTATGATGATTGATAAGTCTTTTTGGTATTTTTTGAAATACAGAAATTTATTTTTGACTAAATAATTTTGGTTCAATAGTTAATTTGGGGATTGAGTCCAAACCCTAAGGGTTTTTAAAACCCTTAGGGTTTAAATAATCTGGAAAAATTACGATGAATGAACCAAATTAACGATAGAGCCATAATTTTAATTGTAAGCCCTTGATTATCAATGTGTTATAATTTTGGAATCATCAGGTGGACGAGAATTTGACAAAACTCTACCACTCCCACCATTCCACCATTTTTACAATTCATTCAATTTCTTCACAATCAATCCGGCAATGGTTTTTACTTGCAAAAAGTCATCTTGAATTTGAGTAACATTGTAATGGGTGTCGGTACTGACAACCCGCTCGACCAGCCCGCTATTTTTGATTTTTTCCAAGCCATTGTTATTGAAAAGCCCGTGGGTAGTGATGACAAATATCCGCTCGGCACCAGCATCATAATACGATTTGGCGGCATTGATAAGCGAACCGCCGGTACGAATCATATCATCATACACAATCACGGTTCTGCCCTTTACATCGGCATTGATGCTTGTAATTTCGGTGGTATCGCCACTAATGCGTCTTTTGAAGACAAAAGCTCCGTTTACACCCATATCATTTGCCAGCGACTCTACCCATTTGGCACGTCCGGCATCGGTACAAGCCAAAATAAAATCCTGACCGGCAAGTTCGTGGCAAGCCTCAATGATTAAATCTTTGCAATACAGATGAATGGGGCGAATATTGCCTTCAAAATAATGGGGCAAGCCTTCGGTATGTAAGTCAAACAGCATTATGTGGTTGCCCTTGCCGGTATTGGGAATAGCCGAAAGTAAACGGGCACGGGTTTTGGCAGTTACAATTTCGCCTTTTTTGACCGCCCGCTCCATCGTTGAGTAGCCATAATATGGAATCACCAAAGTAAGCGAAGTTCCTCCGTGTTTTTCTACAGCACAAGCTATGTCGTACAATTCCAAAGTATCACTATCCGATACCGTACCGCCAATCAAGACTACTTCGCGCCTATCTACTTCATTCAATATTCGTTGGTATCGCTCCCCATCGGGGAAGTACTTGACCTCGATTTCGCCACGTTCAAACTCGCCCAATGCCAAAACTTTGTCTAATAGATATTGATATTTTTGGGTGCTAAATACAAGTTTCATTAATTGATTTTTTTTAATTGATTGATAATCAATGAGTTATATTAGAAATAAAATCACTAAAAAACTTTTATAAAGATAAAAAGTTTGTTTTTGGTCAAAATGCCCAACTTTTCGCGGGAAAAAACCGATTAAAGATAAGATAAAATTGAATTATTCAAATATTATTTTGATATTGTCAAACAATTAAATTTCTTTTAACAATCATTTCTAACATCAACACCCATGGAATTACTCTGGAACATTTTATTAATAGCAATTGGCGTAGGTATTACGGTTATCGGCTCCACGATTTTGGTGGACGGGGCTTCGGACGTAGCCAAAAAATTTGGGATTCCTGATTTGATTATTGGCTTGACGGTGGTGGCATTTGGTACTTCTTCGCCCGAGCTTGCCGTCAATATCAACGCTTCGCTTGCCGGTGATACGGCTATTGCCATTGGTAATTGTTTGGGAAGCAATATTTTTAATGTATTTATTATCTTGGGTATTTCGGCGGTGGTGTATCCGATTAGTATCCAGAGCAATTCGGTATGGATTGAAGTTCCTTTGAGCCTTTTGGCGGCATTGATGGTGGGCGTGTGTGCCAATGATATTTATTTTGATGGCTACGCCAAAAACGAACTTACCCGCACCGATGGACTGGCTTTTATGGGCTTTTTTGCCGTATTTATGTATTATACAGTTTATACTTCCAAAACTGCCCCCGCCAATGACCAATTTGCCCAAGAAATGGAAACCGAAATGAAAAATCAGCCCTCGATGCCGGCGTGGAAATCTATGGCGTTTATTGTAGGGGGCTTGGTTTGCTTGTATTTTGGGAGCGAGTGGCTGGTAGAAGGCTCTAAGGCAATTGCCAAAGTAGCCGGATTGAGCGATGCCATCATTGGTCTGACGATTGTAGCCGCCGGAACTTCGGTACCCGAGTTGGCAACTTCAATCACCGCCGCCCTGAAAAAAAACTCGGATATTGCCATCGGCAATGTAGTAGGTTCCAATATTTTTAATATATTCTTTATCTTAGGCACCAGTGCTATGATTAATCCTTTGCCTTTTGTGAGTGCTACGGCTACTATTGATATTTTGATGACGATTTTTTCAAGTGTGATTGTATTTTTGTTTGCCTTTACCGGGCGCAATCGCAATGTTATCAGCCGCATAGAGGGTATTGTTTTGATAAGCATTTATTTGGTCTATGTCGGCTATTTGATTTCGCAAGTCTAATGATAATACTGCTGTACAAAATATGTTTTCACGCAAAGACGCTAAGACGCAAACTGTTGATTATCAATGATTTATATTTATCGACTTGAAATTTGTATAGTAGTATTTCTAATGATAGCAACTCTAAGTTAAGTATTTGAAAATCAAGCAATTAACCAATTTTAAACAAATTTATAAATGCTTGACTATTAGGGGTTGTTGGAATACACTCGCTTGAGGCTAGTTACGCTGATAGATTATCAATTATTTTCAGTAGTTATACCAAACAAACTTTGTTATTTTTTTCAAAAGTACAATTTTTATAAATAAATAACTGTGTCCACCTCTGGCAGATTACCAATATTTTATGCCTAAGCGAAGATGCGTTTTTTCCATAGCGAAGGGTTTGCAAACCCCTCGCTATGGAAAAAACGCGGTTTGCAAACGCTGAAAATCGCTCGCCCTGATTCCTGAAAAATAATAAAATTTTCTATAAATAAATATAAGATACTGATAATCAGATAGTTACAAAAATTATACTTTTAATAGAAAATAACAAGTTTGCTTGGTGGAACTACTTAATTACATTCTAAACAATCAAATTTTTTCCTTCTGTATGAAATTAAGTGATACATACCCAAAATAATTAACTAATTAATTATCAGGAACTTATATATATTTAACCTAATTTTGAACGCTGAT
>JALONJ010000336.1 GCA_025455045.1 Microscillaceae bacterium
CAATTTTATTTTTGAAACAATTGATTATTTGTCAAAAAGGGTGCATTTTTGCATCATAATTAGCTCATTATCAAATAGTTACTAAAATATTCACGTTAAATTACAATGGATAAGAAAAAAATTAAGCATATCAGCAAAGGAATGAGCTTGGTTTTGCGCCATAAACCTGAACATATCGGTATCACCCTCGATGAGCAGGGCTGGGTAGAAGTAGATGTTTTGATTGAGGCATTTAGCAAGCATTTTTTTGCCATCAATCGAGATGAATTGACAACCGTAGTGGCAGAAAACGACAAAAAACGATTTGCATTAAGCGATGACGGAAAAAAAATCCGCGCCAGTCAAGGTCATTCTATTGAGATTGAATTGGGCTACGAAGCCAAAAATCCGCCCGAAGTGTTGTATCACGGTACAGCTACCAAGTTTTTGGCAACGATTAAAGTTGAAGGGCTTACCAAGCAAAGTCGCCACCACGTACATCTATCTAGTGATGAAAAAACCGCCCAACAAGTTGGTGCGCGCCACGGCAAACCGGTGGTTTTGCGCGTAGATGCGCAAAGAATGAACGCGCAGGGTTTGGCATTTTTTCAGTCCGAAAATGGGGTTTGGCTTACAGAATATGTGCCGGTAGCGTATTTGATTTTTCCAGATAATTACTCCGAAGTGGATAACGAAAATTGAGATGATTATTATTTCCCAAATTTGCCGTTCAAAAACATCATTCATTTTTGGTGAATTATAAAAACCACAACTAACTGATAATCAGTTAGTTATGTATTTTTTATGCTTGTGCTACGATTTTTGACTGAGCGGTTGTGTTTTAAATAGGGTTAACACAAATTGCAAAATTGCACATTTTGAACTTCGGCAAAGCTCAAGAGCTTTGCCGAAGTTGACTCCAAAGTGAGTCTAATGTATAAATAATTGATAAACAAGCCTTTCACCTTGAACTGTATATCCCGCAACGAAGTTTTGGAAGTATATATTTTTGAAATGTCAAATTAAAAAAAAGCAAGCTGTAACAATTTTAAAACAGCCCCTTATATCTGTTATTTTCGTTCTACCTCATCTGTTAGCAATAAATACCGCCAATCACACCTTATTCGCTTAGGTATTGATGCACAAACTTAACTGCCATCGAACCTTCGCCTACTGCCGAAGCCACGCGCCCCATACCACCGACTCGCACATCGCCCGAAGCAAAAATACCCGGAATACTGGTTTCCAAAAGATAGGGTTCGCGGCGCATTTTCCAGACTTTGGCAAAGCCCTCAACGTGAATCAAATCGCGCCCAGTAAGCAAAAATCCTTTATCGTCTTTAATCAATTCACTGGGTAGCCATTCAGTAAATGGTTTGGTACCAATAAATACAAAGAGGGCTTTGGCGGGCAACAATTGGGTTTGATGGGTCTGAACATTGACAATTTCTACTTCTTCCAGTTTTTCGCTCCCGCATACGCGCTTCACTACCGTAAAATTATGGACTTCAATATTGGGTGTACTCTTGATTTGGTCTATCAAGTATGATGACATTGTAGCCGCCAAGCCTTCGCCTCGAATCAGAATATTGACTTTGCCCGCAAAACGTGACAAAAACATTGCGGCTTGTCCTGCCGAATTGCCACCACCCACTACAAAGACCTGAGTATTGCGGCAAGCGTGGGCTTCGGTAATCACTGAGCCATAATAAACCCCCGCCCCCGTAAATCGCTGAATACCCTCAACCTCCAGCTCACGGTAGCTTACACCGGTGGCAACGAGTACGGTTTTGGTTTTGATTTCGGAATCATCGTTGAGGGTAATGATTTTGTAACCATCTTTGAGTTCGATTTTTACTACTTCGCGGGGCGAAAGCAGTTCGGTACCAAAGCGCAAAGTTTGGGTAATGGCACGCTTGGTAAGTTCAGCCCCCGAAAGCCCGGTCGGAAAACCCAAATAGTTCTCAATGCGTGAGCTTGCTCCGGCTTGTCCACCCGGCGCGCGGCGTTCAATCAACAAGGTATTCAAACCCTCCGAAGCTCCATAGACCGATGCCGCCAAACCCGAAGGACCCGCCCCAATGATGACCAAATCATACATTTTTTGGGAAGCTTGGATATTGAGTCCGGCTTTTTCGGCTACTTCGGTAAGGTTGGGGCGCGCCAAATGTTTGCCATCTTCAAAAATAACCGCCGGTAAGTTGTCTTTGCTGATTTGGTGCAACTGTAGTAATTCTTCGGCTTCTTTGCTGGTCTCGATATCCAAAAATGAATAAGGAATAAGATTTGCCGCCAAAAAATCGCGGAGTTCGTGCGAAAGTGGTGCCCATTGAAAACCAATAATTTTTATCCGCGACAAATCGGGCAAAAAATGATTGTTCCAATCGCTCAACAACTCATCAATCGGCGGATAGAGATTTTGCTCAGGTGGGTCCCAAGGTTTGAGCAAGTAATAATCCAATTGCACATCATTGATGGCTTTGATGGCTACGCCCGTATCGGCATAGGCAGTCAGCAATACTTTTTTGGCTTCGGGGTAGTAGTCTTTGCTCGCTAAAAGCAAATCTACACCTTGCATACCGGGCATACGTTGGTCCGAAACAATGAGGGCTACTACTTCATTGCGTTGTTTGAGGCTTTTGACCACCTCCAAAGCCGATTCGCCCGATTCGGCGGCAATGATTTTATAGTCTTTGCGATAGCGGGCATTCAAATCGCGCTGAATAGCTCTGAGTACTTGTGGGTCATCGTCCACAGTGATGATAATTGGCGGTTTCATGTATATTTCTTTAGAGATTTTCACTTTAAAAAACTGATAATCAAATGATTATCAATGGTAATCAAAAAATAATTTCTACTCTTTATTAAAATTAAACATCAAACTTAGGATTGCCAAATTTTAGGATTATTCTTGCGATTTAGCTTGAAATTATTTGTTCAAACTCGAAGGTTGAGCAGTTAATTTTATGAAGTTTTTAAAATCAATAGTGCGGACAGTTTCTGGTTTCTAGTTCCGAGTTTTTTGTTAAACGCTTGATAATCAATTAGTTACAAGAAATATTTGAAATAACATAGCTAGCTGATAATCAATTACTTATAAAAACTGTCCGAAGTATTGTTATATAAAAGCTGATTATCAGCTATTTAGTCAATAGCTCACTTCTCGCTCCTCGCGCCTCATCTCTACACCACCTCTCCAAACAAATCAAATTCGGCTGATTCGGTAATACGAACCTGCGCAAAATCGCCCACCCGCACATAGTTATTTTCTGCTGAGACCAGTACCTCGTTATCCACCTCGGGTGAGTCGTATTCGGTTCTACCAATAAAATAGCCGCCTTCTTTACGGTCAAACAGTACCTTAAAAGTTTTGCCGACTTTCTCGGCGTTCAATTCTTCACTAATGCCTTGCTGAAGCTCCATAATCTCATCGGCGCGCGCTTGTTTTACTTCGGCGGGTACATCATCGTGCATCGAGTGGCTATGGGTATTTTCTTCGTGCGAGTAGGTAAAAATTCCCAAACGTTCAAACCTTGATTTCTCGACAAAATGGTACATTTCTTCAAAATCGGCTTCGGTTTCGCCCGGGTGTCCGGCAATAAGCGTAGTGCGAATGGCTATATCCGGCATTGTTTGGCGAATGGTATCGAGCAAAATTTCGGTTTTTTCGCGGGTGATGCCTCGCCGCATCAATTGCAACATTCGACTAGAGCCGTGTTGCAAGGGCATATCCAAATATTTGCAAATATTGGCTCTTTGTTGCATTACTTGCAATACCTCCAAAGGAAAACCCGCCGGATAAGCATACTGTAAGCGTATCCAATCAATGCCCTCGACATCAGCCAAGCGGTCGAGCAAATCTGCCAAAGTGCGTTTTTTGGTCAAGTCTAAACCATAGTAGGTCAAATCTTGAGCTATCAAAATCAGTTCTTTAGTGCCGTTTTTGGCGAGGTTTTGGGCTTGCTTGACCAATTGCTCCGCCGGAACCGACACGTGTTTGCCGCGCATCAAAGGAATGGCACAAAACGAGCAGGGGCGGTCGCAGCCTTCGGCTATTTTCATATAGGCATAGTGGCGGGGGGTGGTAATGAGTCGCTCGCCGACCAATTCGTGTTTGTAATCGGCTTTAAATTTTTTGAGCAAAAGCGGCAGGTCGCGCGTGCCAAAATAAGCATCAACCGTGGGGATTTCTTTTTCCAAATCCGACTTATAACGTTCTGATAAACAGCCGGTTACGTACAATTTATCAATCAACCCGCCGGCTTTGGCTTCGGCGTATTCCAAAATAGTGTCAATCGACTCTTGTTTGGCATTGTCAATAAATCCACAAGTATTGATAATGACTATATTGGCATCGTTTTTTTCGCTTTCGTGGGTGGTATCTATCTGATTACCACGCAGTTGGGTAAGGATGTTTTCTGAATCTACCAGATTTTTGGAGCAACCCAGCGTAACAATATTTACTTTATCTTTTTTAATTCCTTTGGTCTTCATTCCAAAATTTTTTGGCAAAGATACGGTTTTTTCTCTTTGCTTGGGCTGGGTTGTGTTTTTTTAGCAGTTTAACTCCTAAAGATTCAATAGTCTTGTCAATAATGATCCAAGTATGAAAGGGTGCATTTCAAATTTACGCGTTTCTATTGCCTCACCCTAGCCCTCTCCGAAGGAGAGGATATAAGGTGGTAAATTTGAAATGCACCCGCACGAAATGAATTCGTATTTTAATGTAACCCATTGATTTTCAAATACTTATCATTAAAAGTTACCAAGCCATTGACTAAACTCACCAAGTCATTGACTAAACCTCCCAAGCCAACATAGCTTCTACTATAACCTTATCAAGTGGGGTTTTTAGAGCTAAATCATTGTGAATCAAGGTGTTAATTAAATAATCGAGAGCTGGATTGAGCCAAACTTGGCTTTGGTTATCCGTATTTTTGACTAATAAACTGATTTGATACAATTTGACCAATTTATCAAAAACACTTTTGGCACTAAGCTCCAAAGTAGCTTGCTCGGCTTGCCCAAGAGCCGGTAAAAAATCTCGAATGGCGAGTATATTTTTTTTGATAATTAATTGATAATCAGGGTTTTGCGGCAAGTGTTGTTCTATCTCCGCCAGCATTAACCAAAGCCCCTTTGATTTGAAAGTAGCCCTGAGCATATCCAAAATCATAATATTGCCTGCCCCCTCCCATATCGGCAATACCATTGTGTCGCGCATCAATTTGGGCATTATACCGTCTTCGATATAACCCAAGCCACCCATCAATTCCATACTTTCGCGTATCACATACACACCGGCTTCGGCGGCGTATTTTTTGACCATTGGAGTCAGCAACCTAAGTAAGTGTTCGGCAGTGTCGTCGCCATTATCGGCTCTATCCAATAAGGTGATTGCCTCCCATACCAAATAAAAATTGGCGTGATAAATAGCACTCAATTCGGTCAGTTTTTCGCGTACTAAGGCGTGTTCAAGGGCGGTTTTGCCAAACGAAGGGCGGCTTGCCAAAAACTGATAGGCTTCGACCAAAGCCCTACGCATACCCGATACCGACCCCACCGCATTGTATAGGCGAGATAGGTTAATCATATCGGTCATTATTTTGAAGCCTTCGCCTTCTTCGCCAACCAACTTGCCCCAAGTATCGGTCAAAATACATTCGGCACTCGCCATTGAGCGTACACCTAGTTTATCTTTGAGGCGGACGATTTCGATTGGGTTTTTCGTGCCATCAGGTTTTTGCTTTTCAATCAAAAAGATAGACAGCCCCTTAGTACCTTTAATCTCAGGGTTGGTGCGCGCCAAAGCAAAGATAATATTGGCATTGGCATTGGAACAAAACCATTTTTCGCCATTGAGCAAATAATATTTGCCTTCAATGGGGCTGGCACTTACCAAATTTGCGCCTACATCGGAGCCTCCGGCTTTTTCGGTCAAAAACATCGCCCCGGTAAACAAGTCTTGGGCTTGGTCGGTAAAAATATGCGCCAAAAGCCTTTGTTGGTCATCGGCTTCACCATAGCGGTCAATCAATCGCGCTACCCCATCGGTCATACAAAGAGGGCAAGGCACGCCGCCTTCGGCCATTGAGTACAAAAAATCAGAAGCAAAACCCAAGCGATGCAATTCTTTTTGAAATTTTTGGCGCAAACTAGGCTTCCATTTTACTCTAAACATTTCGGATTCTACGGCAATTTTTATCAACTCCCAATAAGCCGGATGAAATTGAATTTCGTTGAGGGTTTCGCCCCAATAGTTGCGTTTGACCAATTCGGGCGTTTTTTTATCTGCCAATTGCGACAGTTCATTCATTCGTCCGGCGGCGGCTTTGCCTAGTTTTTGCCACTTATCAAGCATATAAGTATAGGCTTCGGCAGAAATGTTTTTTTGTAAAAAATGCCGTAAAATTGCATCACTTTCCCAAAAATTTTGGCTGGGGGTGTAATCATTAGCCAAAACTCTATTTTGGGGATGTTGGCTGGTCGTCTTTTCAAACCCAAGTACATCTAATTGCATATTTTTTTGCTTGAAATGATTAAATGATTGATTGAATCAACGAATGTGTGAATAGGTATTGGTGGGAGATTTATTGATTAGTTCAGCGTAATGGGTAAAATATTGTGAACTTGTAAATAATCAAAAATTTCTTGGCAAAATTAAAAAAAATATTCGGCTCGCCGAATACTTTAGAAAAAATATTCATTTAAATATATATTCGGAATGATTGAATATATGGAAATCTTGCTAATCACTCACAACCTTATCATCTTGAGCATAGCGAAGGAATTTAGCCGTTTTTAACCCAAAGCTAAGATTTTTCACTTTGTACAGAATGACAAATTGAAAACTAACCAAGACAATTTCTATAACGATGCAGAAAGTCTTAGCAAATGGTTCTTTACCCATTTTGAGGAAATTCTGGCTTTATTCTAAGCCTCAACTCATTTACGCGGGCAGGCTAGACAGCCTGCATTACAATTTTCCTGAACAATTTTCCTGAAAAGTGGTGAAGAACCTAGCAAATTAGATAAATATATGATTACCAATCAATTACATTTTAATAAATAGTTTTTGTTGTTTATTTATTCCTTAGCAAATCATTGTTTAGAATGGCTCATCTACCATCTTTAACTCATTGATTATCAATTAATTATATTTTTTATCAAAAAAATATTTAGGAGTGATACAGGGGGAGAGTTTTAATGACCACCCAATCGGTTTTTTTGAATCGTCGGTAGTCGGCTTCACTAAACGCATAATTTTTAAAGTCTTCTTCTATTTTTTCGTAAGGAATAAACATAGACTTACCTCTTGAAAAAGTACAATTTTTAATAGATAATAAATTATTTACTCACAAAAAGAATAATATTTCAAGATTTAATAACATACCGGTAATTAACAATTCATAAACCAAATATAATTTTGCATAAAATTAGAATTGTCAATTGAATTGCCCATATATTCAATACCCTATAGGCACTCATTTGTAAGTTTTAAGGTTAATGTTTTGTTAAAAAATCAAAAAAAACTGCCCGATAATGTCGGGCAGTTTTTTTTCGAGGCATCGGAGAAAAATCAAAATTATATTGGGCTATCAGCCTTTGATAGGGTACATTGAGATTTATTTTTTGGATTGTTCATTGAGTTCACCTATGTAAGCGCGCACGTCCTCACAACCTTCGCCGGTTTCGGCAGAGGTGATAAAATAGTGGGGCATTTCTGCCCAAGTTTGGAGCATTGTTTTGCGATAACGAGCCAGCATACTTTGCAGTTGATTTTTGGATTGTTTGTCGGCTTTGGTAAACGCCATCACAAAAGGCAATCCACTTTCGCCCAAAAACTGCATAAAATCCAAGTCAATGGCTTGCGGGTCGAGGCGGCTATCGATGAGGACAAAAATACAGACCAAATTTTTGCGATTGAGCAAATATTCTTTAATCATTTGCGAAAACTTGAAGCGTTCGGTTTGGCTCACTTTGGCATACCCAAAGCCGGGCAAATCGACCAAATACCAACTATCATTGATTAAAAAATGATTGATTAATTGGGTTTTGCCGGGCTTGGCTGAGGTTTTGGCAAGATTGGAGCGATTGACCAATTTGTTTATCAATGAAGATTTGCCCACATTGGAGCGTCCGATAAAGGCATACTCGGGTAGGTCGGTTTGTGGACATTTTTTATAATTACTATTGCTTACCGCAAATTCAGCTTTCTTGATTTGCATTTTTTTAATTTTTTGGAGGGCAAAATTACAAATTTTCTTGGGCTTTCGCAATAATGAAGATTTAGGGAAAATTCATTAGCTTAAAAGGAATATCTTGACAAGCTAAAAATAATCATAGCTATTTGGTTTTCTAGCAGATGGAGGTAGAGGCAATGAGTGTTATTTGCAATACTTCGAGTAGTTTTTATAAGCACTTGATAATCAAGTATTTATAAAATTATAACCCAGCCTTTAGGCTGTGGAAGGCACAGCCTAAAGGCTGGGTTACATTCTTATTTGTCAAAGGTCAAAGATTATCAGTTAGTTGTGTTATTTCAAATATATTTTGTAACTAACCGATTATCAACAACTTAACGGAAAACTCGGAGCTAGAAGCTTGAAAATGTCCGAACTATTGTTTTTAAAGGCTGGAAGTTTCAAAATATAAAATAGACTTTCCAATCTTTTTTTTTAAGTTTATATCCAAAATGGAACTATATGATGCTCAAACTCTCGATTGCCGAAATTGTCCAAAAAATTGAAGCCCAAGAAACTTTTGAAGCCACCGATACCAACGAAGGTTTTGTCCTCAAAATTGATGATTATGTGCCTTACATTTGTTGCGCTATTCACAATGGACATCAACTTCGCAAAGAATTGCAAGCCAAAATAGCCCTCAATTCGGCGGAGCGTTGGTACGAAGAAGACCCTCATACTGCCGATTTTGTGGCTTCTATGCCCATTGTGATGCAGGGTTGTGATTCGCGCTACGAGTACGACCTCAACCGCGCCCCCGAGACGGCAATCTATGACGAGGCGTGGGGCAAAAAAGTATGGGAAGTGCCTCTAAACGAGTCGGAAAAAACAGAAAGTAGGCAAAAACATCGGCAGTTTTATGAGGTATTGACGGCGTTGGTGGCGCAGTTGGAAAAAAAATTTAAAGCTTGTGTCGTCTATGATATTCATTCATACAATTACCGCCGCATTGCCCGCGAAACACCTGTATTCAATGTAGGTACAGAGAAAATTTCTGCCCACTTCGAGACTTTTGTCCAAGCTTGGGTCAAAGAATTGAAAAAAATCAAAATTCCGCACACCACCACCGTAGCGGCAATCAACGATGTGTTTTATGGACGAGGTTATTTGTTGGACTATGTAAGCCAACAATTTAAAAACACCTTGGTACTGGCTACCGAAGTCAAGAAAGTATATTGTGATGAAACCTCGGGCGAAGCCTTTCCGCAAATCATTGAGGCTTTGGCAAAAGGTTTTAAAAAAGCCATTGTCGACCACGCCGTATTTTTTGCCAAACACCAAACCAACCTCAAAGTCCTCAACAAACATCATTTATTGTCATCGGATTTGGACGAGTCCATTTTGCGAGTCGATACGGCTTTGTATCGGTTGGTCAAAGATTTTGAGATTCTCAGCTATGT
The DNA here is from genome assembly GCA_025455045.1 of Microscillaceae bacterium. GTDB lineage: Bacteria > Bacteroidota > Bacteroidia > Cytophagales > Microscillaceae > JALONJ01. The sequence continues at coordinate 9,623 of JALONJ010000336.1, forward strand.
CAACCCTATCAACATTGAACACGAAAAAAAGCTGTTTTTTCAACACAAATGCCAACAAAACCCGCAGTTTCGTTACAGTCATCTGACTATCAATCCTTTTGAATTGAAGCGCAAGTTGTATCGGATTTCGGTGGAGAATATTATGGACATACACATTCAAAAAATGTATAAAGAAGTGATTGACTCCTACGCCGATAAGGTAGATATGTTGGCAAACTTGGGCAACGAAAAATTTTTAATCAATTGCTTGCGTTATTTCGGAAGCCCGAGCGAAGAAGATATAAAAAACGCCAATTTTTTGATTTATTCGCCCGATATGTCCGACGAAGATGATGCCGAAAACATTGACACCGAAACCGCCGCCGGTATTTTCTTGCAAAGTGCCGCCGCTTATGGTTTCAAATTTAAAATTGAGACTTCCAACAAACTCACTTCCAAGGCTTTGGTCAATAATAGCCGCCAAGCCTTGATTCTCAAAAAAGGAGCAATGTTTTCGCGCCGCAATTTGGAGGCTTTGGTGCATCACGAAATCGGCGTACACATGGTTACGACCATCAACGCCCGCTTACAACCCATTCAATTGTTCAACATTGGTTTGCCACTCAATACCCTTACTCAAGAGGGTTTGGCGATTTTGAGCGAGTATTTTTCGGGCAATTTGACCACGATGCGCCTCAAAGAATTGGGTTTGCGGGTTATTGCGGCGCATTTGATTGTCAAGGGCTACGATTTCAAAGAGACTTTTGCTGCCTTGACTCAAGAGTACAAAATGCCTGCCGAAAAAGCGTTTTATCTCACCACGCGCATTTATCGGGGTGGAGGTTTTACCAAAGATTATTTGTATTTGCGGGGTTTTAGAGATATTTTGAAATACTATAGAGCCGGAAAATCGCTCAATTTATTGCTTATTGGTAAAACATCTTTGGCTTATGCCGATATTATACAAGAAATGATTGAACGCGGAATGCTCAAACCACCCAAATACCTAAGCCTTTGCTTGCAAAACCCGCAGACGGATAACTCGATTTTAAATTATTTGGTCAATGGCTTGAAGTGAGGTTGAGCGTTTTTTGCGTTGATGCCTCAGTCTTGAGTTTGAATTTGATTTATTCATAATCAATTGATAATCAATGAGTTATGGCAAAAAACTTCTTTGGCTAGAAAAGTTTTTTTATCGGATTAAAAATCCTTTTACTCGTAAGTCGGAACTGCAAATTCCGACTAGCTGGTAAACTTGTAGGATTGAGAGGGCAAATTGAATACCTTTTAAGTCAATTTATCCCAATCAGGAATTCCTTTGGCGAATAATTCTTTAGCTCTTTTCATTTTATCTTGCCCTATGGGTTTTTCTTTGAGTGCTTTTTTAGTTTTTTGCAAAAGTTCTTCATTTAGGTCTATTTTTAAAGGTTTTTCGATTGTTTTCATTTTTTTGTTCTGAATGATGTAGGCTTTATATGGATAAAATTCTTTATTCATTTTGAGATTTTGCTCCAAAAATAAACAAAGTTTTAAGAAATTAAAAAAGCCTTCTCTAGATAGAAAAGGCTTTTTGGCGGATTAAAAATCCTTTTGCGCTGAAGTCGGAATTGCAAATTCCGACTAGCTAGGTAAGCTCAAAATACAAAAAGCCTTCTCTGCACTAGAAAAGGCTTGTTTGTACTCAAAAATACCTTTTAAGTCAATTTATCCCAATCTGGCATACCTTTTTCAAATAGCTTTTTAGCCGAAGCCAGTTTGTCTTGTCCAATAGGCTTTTCTTTCAGAGCTTGACTTATTTTTTGTAGAAGTTCATCATTTAGAACTACTTTAGGATTTTTTTTCACCTTTATTCTTTTAAATAACTTCATTTGCTTTGATTAGCTGTAATTTATCAATATTTTCAAAATGCTTATCGTGGGAGATTAAAGGAATATCATTCACAATGCAAATTGAAGCAATCCAAATATCATTTTCCGGAATAGGTCTTCCCTTTGTCTTTAAAGCAAGTCTTGTAGTTGCGTATTCATCCGCCACTAGAAGATTCATTTCTAAAACTAAACAAGTATCTATAAAATCTTGATATTTCTGAAGGTTTTTAACGGCATTTCCTGAGTTTTTTGCACCAAATAGCAACTCCCCACAAACTGTAATTGGCAAACAAATGGACTCATATTGACTGATTAAATTAACACTTGCTGGTTTGCCATTCAAAAAATCTATGGCAATATTAGTGTCTAATGCAAGAGTAGCTACCATTCACCTTCAATATGATTAAATTCTTGGGTAATTGTTTGCTTAAGTTCGTTTGCCTCGGCTTCGTCGATTATACCCGCAAAAGCCAATATCTTATTCCGATTATTGGGGGTTTTAATAGCCGTTTTTTTGATGATTTGGATATATTCAAACAACTGATTGAGCAATTGTAAATTTACAATACTATCCAAATCTTTGATAATCTGTTCTTTCAATACCATTGTTTTACAATATAATTTTTAATGCAATTTAAAGAAAATTTAAGAAAAACCCAAAAAAGCTTTTTCTGGAATGGAAAAGGCTTTTTTTTGGATTGGAAATCCTTTTACTCGGAAGTCGGAATTGCAAATTCTGACTAGCTGGGAGTTGTTGGTCTCGAAAAATGCTGGACTAAACATTTCATCCGTTGTTGGTCTTAGAAGCTGTCTTAAAATCATTTTAAAGCATTTTTTTGAATTTAAAATTTTCAAAAAAATATATTTTCGCAAAAAAATAAAATAAGCATAACTATTTGATTATCAATTAGTTATAAAAATGAAATTAATTTAGATTCCTATAAAAATTTAAAATGCCAAATTTTGAAAATTGCCGTTAATACTATTTTAAGACAGCTTCTTAGAAATTGCGGGCTAAATTCAAGAAACATCTTCAATTCAAACTCCGCAATTTAGAGACCAACAACCCTGCTACAAATTTCTGCAATTTAAAACAA
>JALONJ010000022.1 GCA_025455045.1 Microscillaceae bacterium
ACTTTTTGAGCCTTTAAATAAAACATAATTTATTGATATTCAATTTATTACAGAAAAAATCTAAGAGGTAAAAATTTAACAAAGTTCCACGCAGGATGAAGAGTGGGGAGATGAGTTGGGTTATTTTCAAATATTTCATTTTTTGTACTTTTTTAATATGTTTTAAAATATTCACGTTAATTTAACTCAAAAACTAAAGCTAGTCGTCATTTTGAAGGCGGTATTGTCCGAAAATTTGTTGCGGGCATAATTGCCATAGCGAATATAAGCACCAATCCCAATCCCAAAATAGGCAGTATCCAAATAATTGAATCGCAATAGATTGTTAATCAGCAATCCACTTTCAAAATACCCTCGTTCCATTGTCAAAAAACCTAAATCGCGGTGGCGAGTCGGGTTTTGAAGGCTGCCCCAAGCCATTGCTTGTGCTACCACCAACTCCGGCTGAAACCACTTGACTTGCGGGCGAAACAAGAGTTTACCAAAGTTGTGACTCAAGAAAAAATTGACAAATCTATCGTTCAAAAATTCATACATTTCCATTGTTTGAAAATAATGATTGACGACTACCGGCAGTTCGCGCGTAGTACCCCGCCCATTGAAAAGCACCGAATAAGGCGCATCGCCCAATACCTGTCCGGCAAATAGCTCAAAGGTACTGGTGCCTAAGTTGCGAAACACTCGAGTATATAAAGCATTGATTTCCAGCTTATTATATTCATATTCGCCACCCAAAAACTTACCTCCGCGCGCATAATTGAGGCTGATAACCGGATATTTGGATTGGATAAATATTTTTCGATTGCCAAATTTTAAAAACTCCTGCCCAAAAGCATAGTGCAACTGCGCGGTAAATTCCGCCAAACGAAAATTCTCGGCTAAGTTGGGTTCGGGGGCTTCGGGCGCACTGAGGGCAAATTGGTAAGTATAGGCAGGGCGCACCCAACGGGTATTCACGCCGAGGCGCAGGCGCGTATTGCGCAAGGGGCGCAGAAAAGCAAATATTTCGCCTTGCCGTATTTTGTCCATTCTCTCAGTCAAGACATTGCGTACGCCTTGCGAATTGAGCAAGGCTTTTTCGCTCAAAAAACGACTCATTCCGGGTTCGAAAACATCGCTAAAGTATTGCCCGCCGACTTTGACATCAAAGCGTTGCCATAGATTGAAACTTGCCGAAGCACCATATTTAAAATTACCGTCTCGAGTGCCATAAGCCACATAAGCCCCTAGCGAATAGTGCGGACTTAATTTGTCGTTGGTATAGCCACCCGCGCCCAAGCGAAAGCCTTCGTAGCGGTTGTAACGCAACAAACCATTGAAATCCAAATCTATTTTTTTGATTCCGACTCGATTGCTTGATAGTATTTCCCCCAGTTTTATCAAGCGGTCAAATTTGTATTTTTGCCCCAAGCTATCCAAGTACTGGTAGGTTTTGGATTCTTTGGGCGACAACTCTTCGGGGCGGTAATTTTGCCAATATTCGGTGGGTTTTTGCGAGGCATCGGCAACTATTTCTTGGGTTACTTCGCTAAAATCGCGCTTGCGCAAAGGTGGTTTGATTTGAATGTCTTTGAGATAACTGCGGGCAATGCCCAGTGTTTTTTGCTGACCAATGCGGGCTTTGTGAAAAGTAAAATCGGCGTGCATTTGGGTAGGAAACCAATTTGAGTCAGCAATCCACTCGTATTTTTGTTGAATTTTGAAACTGACGAAATCTTCTTTTTCGGTTTGCGAAGCCGCCGTGATTGCCTCGATAGCATAGTGTTTGGTATTGAGGTACAAAGTTCCGACCAAGCCGTCGAAGTTTTTGTCGGGCAGGGGTTTGAATTGAATGATATAGACTGTATCGGGCAAAGCCAATACCGTATCAATCATCGTAAATTGGTATTTTTCGGTCGAGCCTTTGCTCATAGGATTGAGATAATTTTTATTGAAAAAAGTCAGAAAATCTTGATAAAATGAAAAGGGTTGAAAATCGGTAGCCACCGAAGCAAAACTCGGATTGCGAAAGCCTGATACCCGATTTGCCAAAACTTTTTCTTGGTTGTAAGACGGGGCAATGTACTTGCGCTCGGTTACGGATTCGGTCAAAAACAAATGCTGTTTTTCCAAAAATTGTTCGGCGCGTATATCCATACTATCGCGGGCTTGCGCAACTATCGAGTCAGTTGGGGTGGGCTTGGTTTCGCCGGTAAGATAAAACTTATGATAAGAAAGGTAGCTAAATGAGGCTATTTTTTCGGGATTGTTGCGATTGCGATTTTGGACTGCCAAACGAATGAGGCGGTGCGCAGGGTTTTCGCCGGCTCGCACTACAATCTCGGCAAGTTGTTGCGATTTTGAGAACAGTTTAATGGTTTGGTTTAAGGCAAAAGGTTGCAAATCAGCCGGCGAATTGACTGAATAAACAAAAGTTTCGTAACCCACATAGCTAAAACTGATTTTGCGAACTTCGCCTTTGGGCGTGAAGGTAAATCGCCCGTCGATATCCGAAGTAGTACCCGACAGCCCCTCATTGATGGTGATATTGACAAAAGGAAGCGGTTGTTTGGTGTCGGCATCAATTACAATTCCTCTTAAAGTCGGATTTTGGGTTTGCGCCACACATAACAAGCTGATTATCAATAAATTAATAAATAAAAATACGCTAAAAATATATTTCATATCAAAAATACTCAGAAGAATGAATGATGAATAATGCAGAACGAGTAATTTGTAAGTGATTGATAATCAATGTATTACAAAATTAGCATTAAAATTTTGCACTATTTTTTTGATTAAGTGCTTTTCACTTGATTGCACTTTTTTAGGAATTAATTTTTTGCTAAATGCAAAGGTGAGCAAGTAATTTTATTTTTATAAAAAATTGATTATCAATTAATTGCATATAAAAAAATAAGAAATTAATTCCCTGATATTTAGTAAATTAAAACAAAAATCAATCAAGATAATTGCGCGATGCTTACCCAAAAATTTTGGCAAAGCTAAAAGATTTTATCCTAAAATTAAACCCTACCAAAACCTTGCCTATAGAAATAATGTGTATTTTGTCATTCTTAGACATTGCTTGATATTTTATGAGATTCGACAAAAATAAAATCAAAAAAAATCGTAATTTTCACCCACAAAAAAGGGTTAAAAATGTTGACTAGGGGACGAGCAAATTTTAACTTGGTCAGTTTTTTTACAATAAGTTCACAAAAAAACAAGATATTCTTGTGTTCTTGTGGCAAAATCTCATACAGAAACTTGCCTACTTTATTTTTTACTCATTCCTTACCCAAATTCGTTTTGTTCATTTGGGTTTTGGGTTTGATGGCAATGGTGGAATTGTTGGTAATTTGATTGATTACATTTAACCCCTTTTAGCACACGGATAACACGGATTGTACAGATAAAAACGGATTTTAAAAATCAATAGGAAATCCGTATAATTAGCGTTATCAGTGTATTAACTATCAAAAAATAAAAAATGGAACTATTGCACAAAGAAATTACAGACAAAGTGCTGAAAATTTTCTACCAAGTTTACAATGAATTGGGGTTTGGTTTTTTGGAAAGAGTTTATCAAAATGCAATGTATTATGAACTCAAGGCCCAAGGCTTGACTTGTGAAACAGAAAAAGCCATCAAAGTCTATTATAAGAACCTATTGGTAGGAGAATATCGGGCTGATATAGTTATCGAGAATAAAGTAATTTTGGAGTTAAAAGCAAGTGAGGTTTTGGTGTATGAAAACGAGTTGCAACTTATTAATTATCTGAAAGCCACTGAAATAGAGGTAGGTTTGCTGTTAAATTTTGGGCAAAAACCTGAATTTAAGCGTAAAATTTTTACTAATGAAAACAAGAAAATAGCACAAAAACTAATTTAAAAATCTGTAAAATCCGCACAATCTGCGTTATCCGTGTGCTAACAAAATCCTAAATATAGACAATGATATAACTTATTGGAATCAAGTATGATGGATTTTCCAAACTTATGAATTTTTTACGGAGTCTTATTCTGACAAGTTATGTCGCAGTCTATAATTGCGCGATGCTTACCCAAAAATTTTGGCAAAGCTAAAAGATTTTATCCTAAAATTAAACCCTATCAAAACCTTGCCTATAGAAATAATGTGTATTTTGTCAATCACGTATAGTTCCGAGTTTCTAGTTTCTAGTTCCGAATTTCTTACCCAAAATTAAGAATCTGAAAATCAAGCAATTAACAAAAAATCAATTTATATGCGGTAGCAAAACAGAAGCATCAAGTTTGGATTAGGCACAAAAAAAAGCCGATTTTATGAAAATCGGCTTTTTTGCTAAAATAATAAAGTGTTAAACAGGTGTGTTTGAATAAATTTTTCTTGTTTGCTTATCCTTAATACCTGTAAGGTGGCGGAATGTAACCAAATATTTTATAAATTTTTTAATTTTTTTTCATTTACTTCATAACTCATTGATTATCAGTAAAATAAATTTTAAAATTATTCTAAAAAAAGTAGATTTAGCAGTTTTTTGGGGTTCGCCCAGCCAATGCAAAAAGCTATTCAGTTAGTTTGGTCAAAAAAATGGGCTGGAGTTGCCCTTCGCACAAATGCGGCATTTTGGCAACAAAAGCTGTAAAATGAGCTGTACTCGAGTGGGCTTTGATAGCCTCTTTGCTTGCCCAGTTTTCATACATTACAAACAAAGTAGGGTCTTTGGGCGATTGGTGCAAAGTATAACTGATGCAACCCGCTTCTTGGCGAGTTTCGGCAACCAATTGCAAAAGTTCGGTTTTGAGGGCTTCTTCTTTGCCCGTTTGGGCTTTGATTTGCGCTACGATAGCAATGATGTTTTCAGTCATTTGTTTATTTTTTAAATAATTGATTTTGAATTTAAAAACGCCAAACTCCAGATAGGGCAAACGCGTTTTGCCTTAAATTTTTGTAGCGTGCATAATGAGGGCTTCGCCACGAATCGTCTCTTTTTGGGTGGCTTTGTCGCGGATGATGGTTTCAAAAGTAGCCCGATGTTTGTCTCGATTGATGTCTTTGACTATAAAAGTAGCCTCATACTCAGTATCTACAAACATAGGTCGCAAAAATTCCATTGATTGTTTCAAATAAATAGAACCTTCACCCGGAAACATTGTCCCAAAAACCTTTGAAAATATACTGCCTCCCAAAAAACCGTGCATTATAGGTTGTTTGAAAGCCGTAGTTTGGGCGTATTCGGTATCTAAATGAATAGGATTGTTGTCGCCGGTAACTTGAGCAAATTGTACCACCTCAGCTTGGCTAAATTTGAAACTGTGTTGAAAGCTGTCGTTAATCTCAAGCATAATCTTTTTATTTTGACGTGATTTTTTTATAAATAATTGATTATCAGGCATTTATGTATTTTTATAATACTCCACAATTGCGCAGATAATGTATTTTTGGGCATACCGAATTGCTGAAAGGGAATGATTGATAAAATATTTATTGATGTTTGATAAATGATTAATAAGGAATGAATAATGAATAATGTAACTGGGATTACGCAGTCTCAAAATTTGGAAATATCAAGAAAATTACTTGTATTCAAAATCCTCGTTTTTTAGGGGTATCTTAAACTATTTTTCATTTAAAAAAAGGCGTTTAAACCTAACTGTAATTATTATCTAAAAACCAAATTTTGAGCTTGCGTAATGTCAGTAATGTAAAATGAATAATTTTGTAATTACCTGAAAGTCAATATGTTATCAAAAATATTGTACGCATTATTTTTTCTTGTTCCTAAGGAACAGATACAAAATAAAGTAACATTTTTAAAAATATAACTAATTGATTATTAAGTATTTATATAATTCTTAATTTTCTAATTCTTAATTCCTAAGCTATTTTGCCCTTTCAATGGTAAACTTGACCAGCTCGTCGAGCGCAGTACGATAGTCGGATTCGGGGAAGGTCTGCAAAAGCTCTTGGGCTTCTTGATAAAATTTTTGCATTACTTGATTCGTGTATTCAATGCCCCCGCTTTTTTTGACAAAGTCAATTACTTCGCGCACTTTGGCGGGTTTGTGGCTTTCGTTTTTGACCAAGTTGATGATTTTGCGCCGCGTAGGGGCATCGGTATGGTTGAGGGCATAAATTAGGGGCAAAGTCATTTTCTTTTCTTTGATGTCAATGCCTACCGGCTTGCCGATTTCGGCATCGCCATAGTCAAATAGGTCATCTTTGATTTGAAAAGCCATTCCTACTTTTTCGCCAAATAAGCGAGCTTTTTCTATCTGGTCGGTATTCACCCCTACCGAACACGCGCCCACTCCACAACAAGAGGCAATCAAGGAGGCAGTTTTTTGACGAATAATCTCAAAGTAAACGTCCTCGGTAATGTCAAGCCTACGGGCTTTGGCAATTTGCAAGAGTTCGCCTTCGCTCATTTCTCGCACGGCTTGTGAAACAATCTTGAGTAGGGCGAAGTCATCGTTATCAATTGACAACAATAAACCCCTCGAGAGCAAATAATCGCCCACTAAAACGGCAATTTTGTTTTTCCACAAGGCATTGATAGAAAAAAAACCTCGGCGATAATCCGAATCATCAACCACATCGTCGTGGACTAAAGTGGCGGTATGCAAAAGCTCGATAAGGGCGGCTCCCCGAAAGGTTGACTCATTGATGATGCCAAAAGTACCGGCAGTCAAAAATACAAACATTGGTCGCACCTGTTTGCCTTTGCTTTTGACGATATAACCCATAATCTGGTCTAAAAGCAAGACATCACTCTTCATAAAAGAGCGAAATTTGGCTTCAAATTCTGCCATTTCAGTGTCGATAATCGACTTGATATCTTGAATACGGGTTGCCATAATTTGAGATTGCAAGTATAACACAGAAATTTTCAATTTACCAATTTTAACCTATTTCCTTGTGTTTTCTTGCCGGATAGAGTCCATTTTTAACTAATTTTTAAATAATTTGGGCTTTATGTTTTGATAAGCAAAAGTTGAGGGCAATGGTTTGATGAATAAATATATTTGAGGTTTGGTAAGGGCATCAATAATTGCACATATTTGGTTTATATTATTTTCACTTGAATCAATAGTTCGGACAGTTTCTCAGCTCCAATCCCCGGAGGGGGTTTAGTTCCAAACTATTTGCTAAGTATTTGATAATCAAACAGTTATATGAAATATTTAAAATATTATAACTTATTGATTATCATTTACTTATAAAAAACTCGAGGTATTGATAACATAAATTTGAAAATTCACAAACTCGAGAATTTAATAATCCATTCTATCCAATTCGCGTTTGATGTCGCGTTCTTTGATGTCGTTGCGTTTGTCGTATAGTTTTTTGCCTCGTGCTAAGGCAATTTCCAGTTTAGCCAGCCCCTTGTCATTGATAAACATTCGGGTAGGAATCACAGTCATTCCGCCTTCTTCTACCTTACTTTTGAGTTTGCGCAATTCGCGCTTGAGCAAAAGCAGCTTGCGGTCGCGGTCGGCGGGTACATTGTTGTAAGTACCATTGGTATAAGGCGAAATGTGCATTTGTTTTATCCACAATCCATCTTCTTTGAAATAACAAAAAGCCTCTTGCATATTGACTTTGGACTGGCGCACCGATTTTATCTCGGTACCGGTCAAGACAATACCCGCCACAAATTTGTCCACAAAATGAAAATCGTGCGAAGCCTTACGATTTTGTATCTGTACGTTTTTCTGAAAAGTCTCTTTAGCCATTGTTTTTATATTAAGATTTTGACTTTTTACTCGCCAAAACTGGGCTGAGGGTGCAAATTTATACAAAATTGCTTATATCCGCATATTTATTCCTCAATCCGACTTGGAGCAGTTTGCCAAGGCTTTGCATCTTAGGAATTAAAAATTAATAATTACGAATTAGGAATTACATAAATACCTGATTATCAATATTTTATATCTCGGAACTGTTTATTTTATTTTTAAAATATTCCTTACTTAATTATTCAAAAGCCTAAATTCATAACTGATTGATTATCAATTAGTTATAAAATTACTTTGAAACCAATACCTTTTCAAATGCTTATGGCTATCTTTGTAATTCAAAAATACGTATCAAATTTTTTGTCAATTAAATAATATGAAATTCAGAATCGGGCAAGGCTATGACGTACACCAATTAGCCGAAGGTTATGATTTTTGGTTGGGTGGTCTCAAAATCCCCCATCATCAAGGCGCGGTAGGTCATTCGGATGCCGATGTACTCATTCACGCGATTTGTGATGCGCTGCTAGGCGCGGCAAATTTGCGCGATATTGGCTATCATTTTTCGGACAAAGACCCCAAGTACAAGGGCATTGATAGCAAAATATTGCTCAAAGAAGTAGTAGCAATGCTCCATAGTCGCGGCTATCGGATAGGCAACGTGGACTCGGTTTTGGCACTGCAAGCCCCCAAAATTGGCAAATATGTCGAGGAAATGAGGGCGATTTTAGCCGATATTATGCAGGTCGATACCGATGATGTATCTATCAAAGCTACTACCACCGAAAAACTAGGTTTTGTAGGACGCGAAGAAGGCGTAGAGGCACACGCCGTAGCTTTGATTTATAAGTCTGAGTAATTTTGATAAACCCCTGATTATCAATGTTTTATAATTTTATTTTTTGCTAAACTCGGGCAATATGTGTAACAGAATTAATTTTCCAGTTATTAAAAAGAATCTTCGCTATTTTTCAGGAATTGCCTTCGGTAATTCCTGAAAAGTAGCGAAGATTCTAATTTTTTAATTAATTACTTGATTTTCAATTACTTACCCGTCATCCAGAAGCAGAAGGCTTAGAAACAAGGAACTAGAAACTTCACGAACTATTGTTGTTATCGCATTGGCAAATAATTGCTCAAAACTGTTTCAGAAAAGTAATTTTGCCTATTCCTTGCTGTTGCAAAAGCCTTTCGCTGGGTACTAAGCTATTTACTCGATTGCTGTTAAACACCAAAAATATATACGAAAGCGGGCGATACTCCCACGAGAGCCGCACATTCCACACATCTCTATTTTGCGAAGTATTGCGCTGATAAAAACCAATCAATTGAAATCTTGGGTTCAAAGCCAAACGTGTGTTGATGCCAAGCAAATGCGTGTCAAAATCTAAGTCATTGATTCCCAGCTCTTTAAAACGGTTAAATTCGTAATCAAACCTTAATTCAATGTGCGGAATCGGGGCAATGCGCGTCGAGAGTGTCCAATTGTTCAAATAGCCATCGTAGTATTTGCCGGTATTAAACTGTGCCGACCCGCCCACTTTTTTGGACAAATCGGTATTGTACGAAAAACTCAAAGGCATATAAAAATATCGCCCTGCCGGAATCACTGCCCCGTTCAGAGGCTCAAATGCCTCTTCCAAAACTTGCCAAGTTGGATTAAAACGCATTTCTACATTGCTACCGGTCTGAAAATCAACATCAAAAAATGAAAAAGTGGTTTCAGCCAATATCAAACGCCCCGTTTGCGGATTGTGGAAAGCGAAAGCCACCGCATCGGGTCCATAAGAACGAATAAACTTGGGCAGCCACTTGGGGCGAATGTCAAAGTCAATTGCCGGACTAGTCATTACATAATCTTGCCCAAACCGTTCTAGCCCAATACCCGGATTGTAATTGCGCACAAAAAACTCAAGCAAGCCCAAGAAAAACAAATTGGTTTGGTAGCCAATAAAACCCTGCGCGGCTATGCCATCGCCCAAGCGGGTATCGCGCACTCCCGACACCATTCCGGCTATAGTAAGGGTTTGTGAGGGGCGAAATAAACCGTCAATCGTAGCTGTATAATTGTTGTTGGGGGCTATTCTATCGCCATTGATTTGCATTTCGCCATCGTTGCGATAGGTAAACATTCCCCCCAAACGGCTTTGCTCCGAGAAGTTTTTGGAATATCTAAACACCCCATAATGCGTAAGCGGGCTGGTATCGGTGGCGCGCTGGCGCATTGCCAAAGCCCCAATGGTGTGTTTGCCGGTGCGGTTGGTCATTCGCAAGCCCACATCAAGCGGAATTTTGTTGCCACTGGCATCTAACCCAATCCTCCGGCTAAAAAAAGGCTGAATAAAATCATCAATGGTGGCATTAAAAATATTGGCTCCTTCCAAAAAAAACTGCCGCCTTTCGGGAAAAAGTACCGAAAACCGACTCAAATTGACCACTTGCCGGTCGGCATCGGCTTGGGCAAAATCGGTATTGAGTGTCAAATCCAAAATAGTATTGGGACTTACCGCCCATTTTACTTCACCACCTAGCTTGGGTTTAATCAAAGTATTTTCCTCGTTATTGACAATTCTGCGTTCCACATCATACAGTAAATAGGGGTTAAATTGAATGTTGGCAGTCGGGGGCGGTGGTTTAATCCCTACCAAAACCGCCTCATAAGCCATTCGATAAGGCGAAAACTGGCGCGGAATTGCCGGCAAAACCGTGTATTCGTTGTATTTGCGGATATTGCGCAACAAGGTAATGCCCACTTTTTCGCAGTTGTTGGGGTAGCGCAAAGTCTTCCAAGGAATGGCAAACTCGGCAATCCACACCGAATCACTGATACTGGTACGGACAAACCACAAAGCGTCCCACTCTCGATTAAAATTGTCGCTGTCAATCACTTGAATATCGCGCTGCGCACCAAAAGGGGTGCTCTGAAAGGTTACAGAATTTCGTTTATCCAAAAAGCCATCAATGGCAAAACCCACAATGTCGTTTTGCTCAAAATCGCAGTCGCGTTGCATATTTTGTACCCTTACCGAAGTTTTGTGTTTCAATTGGTCGTGGCAGACCATACCTACGTACAAAAATTTTTGGTTATACAAAATCCTCGTTTCGGTATCATAACTGGCGGCTTCGCCCTGATTCGGGTTTTGTTGCAACATACCCCGAATGACTTGAGCTTTTTGCCAGACCGCCTCGTCGAGCTTGCCGTTGATTTGGAGATTTTCGTCTATTTCTACAGCTCGCCACTCCACCGGTTTTTCGGGTGGGTCAAAAGTAGGCGGCACCGAAGACTGCGCAAATATTTTGAAAAAAATCAGTTGAATAAAAGCTAGAGTAATAAATTGTTTCATAATGATTAATATGGCAAATGTAAATAAGCAATAATTTACAATAAAAAATAATGTAAATATCTGATAATCAGCAGATTACAAATAAATCGTTTACATTAATCTTTGTTAAATTATGGAATAAAAAATGGATTATAATAATAAAAAGGAATGTAATACCTAGAATGTACAAATTTAACCATCTGATAATCAAATAGTTAGACTTATAAAAGTAGATAAATGATTTTTTCTTAAATTGAATTATAAGAAAATAAGGGGAAAAAATTATATCATATTATTGACTGATAATCAGTATTTTAGGAATACAAATTAAAAAAGTAAGCAAAATTAAAAATCATTTTCCAAAGAAAAAAAAATGTCCCTTATCTTTTGATGAATAAGAAATTTAAAACTAAAGTAATTTGGTTATATGAGTACACCCGAAGGTAGAAAATAAAATGAAACAACTGAAAATCAATTTGTTAGTAAAAAATATAAGTTCTTCCCTTTTTTTTCAAAAAATTATGAAGCAAGCTGTCTAACCTGCACATAAGCGACTTTAGAGCATATCTCAACTAAGCTAAACCATTCCTTTCAAGATGTCGAGAACGAAAATAATTTATTTTTAAAAAATATAACTAATTGACAATCAGGTAGTTATTGTAATACCTTTGTTAAAAATCTCACACTCCATAACCAGCTCTATTATCTTCCTGCTTTCAAAACTGCTTTGTAAAACTAACTTTACTAATCAAAGATTGGTTGCGATTATCAGTACTTAAAAACTGATTTTCATTAAAAACCAAATAGATAAATGATAAGGGAGTAAACTGCCAACTAGCCCGCAAATTCCAGCGTCCGCGATTATCAAATGAATTATACTGATAAAATGCCGAAAATAAAATTCGCGGATTATAAGCCAGACGCACTTCACCCGTAAATAAGTGAACATCAGAGTTTTGGTTTAAAATGCCGACTCGTCTAAATTGATTTAATTCATAATCCATTTTAAAAGCAATATTTGGAATGGGCGCAAAACGGCTGCCCAAAGTCAATTTAGTTAGTTTTCCATTGTAATAACCGCCCCAATCCAAACGAAACGAACCCGACAGTTTGCGCGAAGCATCACTGCGTAAACTAACCGCTTGGGTAAAATAATAATAATTTTGTTGGGCAATTTCAATTCCTAAAGGGCGAAAATCAAAATTGATGTTTTGCCAAGTCGGAAACATCGCCCACTCAATAAAGCCCCCGTTTTGCATAATGATATAGACCGGAAAAATATACAGATTGGCTTGTTGAAATTTACCATCCGAAGCATTGTGATAATAATCTAAAAAAAAGCCCGGGTCATAGCGTCTTATCCATTTCCATTGAGGATTTTTAGGACGAATGATAAAATAACCACCGGGATTATGATTAATCGCATCATTTTGAAATACAAAACCCATTGTCGAGTTATAATTTTTGCTCACCCAACGGCTCAAATTACCCCAGTACATATTGTTGGGTGTATAGCCTATAAATACACTTCCGGCTGTACCAATGCTATCCGATGTATTATCCCGAGTAGTTGAAACCATATATTGAATCGTGATTTCGTCTTTGGGTCGAATAAACCCATCTAGGCTAAGGCTGGAGTTATGCCTTTGTCTGAGTCCGATTTCGGGGCGCGTTTCATCTAAGCGATGCGTAAACATAATACCGATATTATTTTGTTTGCCATAATTTTGTAAATAACGCACTACCCCAAAATTACTGCGCCCAGTAGCTACTCCAGCTTGTTGATGCACATACAAACCCGCAATACTTCGTTTGGCATTGCGGTCAATAAATCTTGCCCCCGCATCAATGCCCAAAGGTGAAGCATTAAAATCGCCGTCTAAGCCAATTCTACGGCTAAAAAAAGGTTTGATTCCATCAATATCTGCGCCTGCCCAAATCCCGGAATTTTCCAAAAAAAACTGCCTTCTTTCGGGAAATAAGATATTGAATCGTTGTAAATTATTGACTGCCCTATCCACCTCTACTTGGGCAAAATCAGTATTGAAAGTCAAATCTAATACTGCACTAGGCGTAACTGCCCATTTGATGTCTCCACCAAATTTTGAATTAAATTTTTGATCTTTTTCGCCATTCGATTGATTATTTTGATACTCAGCTAAGGCGTAGGGTTGGATACGAATATTTGCTGATGGTGGAGGCAATTTTAAACCTTGGAGTTGGGCGGCATAGGTCATTCGATAAGGGGAAAAGGCTTGGGGAATTGCCGGAAAAACCGTTTGTTCATAATCGCGCCTCGCCAAACGCGCCAAAGTAATACCCCAAGAAACCGAATCAGAAGGCGAAGATTTATTGTAACGCAATGATTTAAAGGGAATTACAAACTCGGCAGTATAGCCGCTATCACTTACTTGGGTGCGAACATCCCAAAGCGCATCCCAGTCATTGTCTCTAAAACTATCATCAAATGCTTGCAAATCGCGCTGCGTACCCAATGGCGTAGTTTGAAACGACATACAATAGCGTTTCAGGTTTTGAGGGTCAAGTTGTAAATAAAAAATATCATTTTCGCCAAAAATAAAATCTCGGCGATAATCTTGCACTCTTACCCCTTTTTTGCCCAAAGAGTCTTGGCAAAAAACCCCGAAATACAAGTTTTTTTTATCAAATAATATTTTGACTTGGGTTTTGTATAAAAAATTTCCGCCCTGTCGCGGTTCCATTCGGAAAAAGTCGTCGATTATTGGGGCTTTTTGCCAGCTAGATTCATTCAATTTGCCATCTAATTCGATTTTCTCAAAAATTTCAATAGCTTCCACGCGCAAAGGCTGGGTGGGCGGCGGAAAGTTCTCAGCATTTTGAGCAAATAAGTTCAGGAAGGATAAGTAAAAGCAAAAGCTAAAAAAGTAATAAATTTTCATTTGGTTAATGATGGTTTATTTTATTGCTCGTTTGGTTCTCATATCTGATAGTTAATATATTGATAATCAGTTGATTGAAAAACTATAAATGTCAATAATTAATTGCTAATCAAAGAATTATGATTGAATACACCATTATTCATAATCACCTGATTATCAAACACTTAATTGATAGTCTATTTGAATTTTCCACCCGCCCTCGGAGTTTAAAAACTCGGTATCTTAGCAAAATCCGACTTGCCAAAAAGTTTATTTTGATAAATTTTTTCGTAAAAAAAGGCTTTCAATTGTTGGTGATAGGCTTTTACTTGGTTCAAAAAAATCATTTGATTTGCCAAATCACTTTCGGCAATTTGATTAAACTGCGCCTGCGCCCAAGTAGCGGGCGAAAGCCAGCTCAAGCGATGGGCTAATTGCTCGCGCTCCTTGATTTTGCCCAAAAAATCTTCGGCAGTGGGGCTTACTTGCCTATCTACCATTGCCACATTGGCGTAGAGCCATTTGCCAAAATTATTTTCGACTGTATCGGTTTTGTACTGCGGATAAGTCGCAAAAAACTCCTTAAAGACTTTTTCCTTCGGAATATCCCACGAAATATTGTATTTATCTCTGATTTCATTGGTCAAAGTGAAGCGCGAAGGAATGGCGTGGGCGGTTTCCAAATACAAATTCAAAAAAGTAGGTATCACCACCACCAACAAAAGCCAAAAGCCCAAAGCCGACAAAGCATTGACCGCCGAACTTTTGCGCCAAGTAGTGAGCCAATACAACAAGGCAAACCAAAATATAATATATAAATTGCTGATTATCAGCCAGTTAAAAAATTTGTCATTCAAAGGTAACTGATGCCAAAAAACCGCCAAACCTAGTAATGCCCCATTCAACAAGACCAACAACAAAAAGCGGAAAGTGATTTTTGCCCCGATTAACTGCCCACTACTGATTGGATTGGTCAGCACCAAAGCCAAAGTGCCTTGTTCTTGCTCTTGAGATAAGAGATTGTATGACAATGCTACTATCAACAAAGGAAACAAATACACCAAAACAAAACTCAAATCAAAATTTCCACTCAGTAATTTGAGCGGATTGCTAATTTCGTTTTGATAAATTTGTAAATGCAATGCCGTTGGGCGCAAAAGGTAATAATAACGGTGTAAATCGCGTTGCCCAATTGCCAAACCTGCGTATTCGTTGGGCGCGTTGTAGGCAATTTTGTTGATTTGGCGGGCTACCACACTCGCCAAAGTATCGTTTTTGAGCTTTGAAGCGGCTTTTTCAAGGCGATTTTTTTCTTCTTTTTGAATGAGTTGAATGGTCTCTTTCTGGCGATTCATTTCAGTATAGCCGTAGTGAATGGCGTATATGCCCGCCAACATCACCAATCCACAAGCCCCCAACAGTATCCGACTGCGAATCAGCATTTTCCACTCATTTTGAAATATTGTAACCCACATTTTATAATTAGGAATTAGAAATTATATAATTATTTGATTTTCAGTTAGTTATATTTTTGAAATGTTGCTTTTTTACATCTTTTTCCTTGGACTGTGGCACACAGTCCAACGATTCTTTTAAATGTATCGAGAACCATAGCAATTATTTAATCAATTGATTTTCAGTTAGTTATATTTTTGAAATGTTGCTTTTTTACAGCTATTTCTTGTTTTATTCCGCACAATCTGCGTTCAAAACGCTATTTTACGCAAGCCAAAAATTAAAATATTTGCCAATAATAAAGTCCAAACTAATAAAGAAACATAAGCAAAAGCATAATTTCCGGCAATGCTAGTCCATTGTGGAGCTAGGTATTGAAATTGCGGGATTTGCTGCCACAGTTTTTCATTGGCAGTAAACTCCCAGTCGCCATATTTGGAGTTGTTGGCGTGGTATTCGTTCATTGTTTTTACCAAATTGAAACGATAATTCTCCGCTTTTTCCTGAAAATCCACAAAATGCCCATAATCCGAACCCGCCAAACCCATACTCAACTGACGAATAGCTAAATAAGGATTGATTAAACTTATCCACTCACTTACTCGATTTTGAGCGCGAAAAACTTGTTTCACCTTATCAAAATGCTTGTTATAAATCATTGAGCTGTATTTTTCACCCTCTTGCATCGCCACGCCATCAAAATTGATTGGGAGTTTTTCTAAACTATCCACCCCGTATTTTTTCAAATATTGATTTTTCAATTCATCAAAACGGCTGTCTGCCGGATTGTGTCCGTCGATGCCCTTTTCTTCATCTTCTTTGAGGGCTTGGTCAAAGGCAAATTTGCTGGGCGTGGCATACCAATCAGCCCCGATATTCGCCGCCGCTTTGGGCAAAATGATGCAAGTAAAAATCCAAATCCCCAATAAAACCAACAAAGAAGCCCGCGAAGTTTGACTATACGCCGAAATCGCCACCGCCAAAGCAATAAAAATAAAGAAATATACTGCATAACTCAGCAGCAAAAAGCCGCCCCTCATCAACCAATCAGCCGAAAAAAGCGAATAATCATCAAAAGCCCATAAAGCACTGATAATCAATAAGATAGGTAATAGTACCATTGCTACCAAAGCACTAAATCCCCCAATCTTTCCCCAAGCGATTTGCGAAATTGACGCGCCTTGACTCAACAAAATCTTCAAAGTTTGTTCTTCTTTTTCTTGGGTAAAGGCATTAAAAGCCAAGAAAATAATCAACAAGGGCATCAAAATCTGCAACACAAAAGCGACCGTCATTTCGCCAAATCGGAGCAAAGAGGTAGCATCTTGCGCCTGACTAAACAAAATATCGTTTTGTTTGTGGGCTTCCAATTGTACGCTTGAGCCAGTATAGGTATCAGTACCAAAATCCAAAAAACTAAAAGTAGATTTGGGGCGAAAAGCAAAAGAGCCATAATGCGCCGCCGAGTGCGGGTTTTTATCGCCTTGATTGAGCCATTGGTTTTGGGCTGATTTTTGGGCTTGCGTGCGCTGGGCTTGCAATTGCCGATAACTCTGCCAACCCACCAACGAAGCCGTCAGTAACAATAAAAACACTATCGAACTCAAAATCAAGAATCGCCAATCACGCATCGCCGAGCGTATTTCTTTGAAAGCTATGGTAGTAATCATATATTATTCAATTGATTATCAATAAGTTATAAATTAAGTTTAAAACTCACCCCGCCAAAATGATTTCTTCGTGGTGCTGGGTTAAAGAACATAGTAAACGTATTTTTATTGACAATTAGCCAAAATAAATCATTGATTTTTAAGCAATTATAGGTCATTTTTAAAATTTATCAATGCTATTTTTTTCATTTTTTAACCAGCATTTATAAATCTGCTTTTATTTATGCAACATAATTGCAAATAAAATTGTAAAAGATTAATATTGCAACATTGTTGCATATATTAATTTGTTAAAAAATGGACTTAAGCATTTTTTATGCTTTTCTGGGTAGTTTAATAGTGAGTTTGGTATCGCTAGTGGGTGTATTTGTTTTGTATTTGAAGCCTCAAACTCTGCAAAAATCACTTTATTTTCTGGTAAGTTTAGCGGTGGGAGTTTTGCTGGGAGATGCTTTTTTGCATCTTTTGCCGGATGCCATTGCCCAAACTCAAGATGTGGAGGGGGTGATGTTATTCACTTTGTTGGGTATTGTAATTTTCTTTTTTGTCGAGAAAATTTTGGGTTGGAATCATTCACACACCCTACCCAGTCCTCAAACTAATATTAAATCCTTATCAAAAATGAATTTAGTAGGTGATGCTATCCACAACTTTGTTGATGGCACACTCATCGCCAGTAGTTTTCTTATATCGCCTTGGGTGGGCATAACCACCACTTTGGCAATTGTTGCTCACGAAATTCCCCAAGAAATCGGTGATGTAGGCACTTTAATTTATGGTGGCTATACTCCCCGAAAAGCTATTTTATATAACTTTTATTGCTCCTTAACTTGCTTGGTTGGAGTCGGGTTTATTGCAGTTTTTCATCATTGGCGAATTTTACCATTACCTTATTTGATGCCCATTGCCGCTGGAGGTTTTATTTACATCGCCGGTTCGGATTTGATTCCTGAATTACATCAAAAAAACCAACTCAAAGCCAGTTTGGGGCAGGGTTTAATGATTAGTCTAGGGATTAGCTTTATGATGATGATAAATGCTTTTGAGCATTTTGTGCCTTGATGAATTGCTAAAATTAAGCGAGTGTTTTAAATCAACTGGGCTTGCTGGTTTTCTAACACCCTCTCATCATTCGGCTCTAAAGTCATTTTGTTATATAATTGATTGATAATCAATGCTTTGCATTTAATTCTGGTCTAACAACTCATAAAAATAAAAATATGGCTATCAAAAATTTATTGGATATTGAGAAACATCTTTTTATCTGTAATGGCGGTACTTGTATGCGCAACGGAAGTGAAGAATGTACTGCCAAAATCAGAGAATATATCAAAGATGAAGGTTTAGAAACGATTATTCATACTACCAAGACTTATTGCAACGGGCGTTGTGAGGACGCACCTATCTTGATACAGATGCCCGAAGGAATTTGGTACAAAAATATAACCCCAGAATTGGCTCGCAAGTTTGTCAGAGAGTGCCTAGTAAAAGGCAAAATATTGGAAGATAAAATACTTTTTCAATATGGAGTAAGCCAATTGAATAGTACCTCAGCAACGAAGGTTGATTAGTCGATTTTGAAAAAATAATATCGTAATCCACTGATTATCGGTGGATAATATAATGAGCATTAAATCCTAATAAATATTTAAAATTAAAAAAAAAACACTATGTTGATTGAACATAAAACACCGGTAACTGTGCTTACGGGCTTTTTGGGTTCGGGCAAAACCACCCTACTCAACCGAATCTTAACCGAACAGCACGGCAAAAAAATCGCCGTCATCGAGAATGAATTTGGCGAAATAGGCGTAGATAATGAATTAGTCATTGGCGCAGATGAAGAAATCTTTGAGATGAACAATGGCTGTATTTGCTGTACAGTTCGAGGCGATTTGATTCGTATTTTGGGCAATTTAATGAAACGAAAAGACAAATTAGACTACATCTTGATTGAAACTACCGGATTGGCTGACCCTGCGCCAGTTGCTCAGACTTTTTTTGTAGATGATGAAATGAAAGAGCAATATAGCATTGACGGAATTGTAACCGTTATTGATGCCAAACACGTGCTGATGCACATAGAGGATAGTGATGAGTGTCAGCAACAAATCGCTTTTGCGGATGTAATTTTACTCAATAAAATTGATTTGATAAACCCCGCCGAACTCCAAGAATTGGAAAACCGAATCCGCCGAATGAATCCGATGGCAAAAATTCATCATACCCAAAATTGTGAATTAGCCATAGATAATATCTTGAATGTAAAAGCTTTTGATTTGAGCAAAAAAGTGGAGTTTAACCCTGATTTTCTTAAAGAAGAATTGCCTTTTGAATGGGCGGGAGTGTATGAATTAGACAATAAAAATTATGATTGGATTTTGCAAGCCGGACCCGACGAAACTATGGATATGCTTATTGAGCCTATTAGCGACCTCGACGAAAATACCATCGAAAAAGCTAAGAAAAAAGCGATTATCCAATTTTCAGAAGAAGCTCTTTCAAAAAAGAACAAGGCTTATTTGCACTCAAAAGGTAAATTAAATCAATTGGTTTTACCTAATTCTGAAAGTATATTCAAAATCAAACCAACGGAAGCAGGCAAATATATCTTTCTTACCCAACACTTACCCGAAGAATTTTCAGCAGTATTACAAGCTGATAATCAAATAATTGAACCAATATGGCAAAATGAATACGCCGCCAGCCACGAACACGACGATGAGGTTACTTCCGTGGGTATCAGTTTGGAAGGTAATTTGGATGGTTACAAACTAAATACTTGGTTATCAAAGCTTTTGCAAGAAAAAGGAGTAGATATTTTTAGAATGAAAGGTATTTTGAGTATTCAAAATGAACCCCGCCGGTTTGTTTTTCAAGGTGTGCATATGCTCTTTGATGGCAAGCCCGACCGAATTTGGGAAAAAAATGAACCACGTTTAAATCAACTTGTGTTCATAGGGCGCAATCTGGATCGCCAAGAACTCAACAAAAGTTTTAGAGCTTGTTTAGCCAAAGGGTAAATTTATGCTGAATTTATTTGCCGAAAAACCCGATAACTCTCTGAAAATCAAAGAGATAAAAAACTGGACACGCAAAGTCTTTGAGCTAAACGATGATTGCCATATCATCGTAACCGAACTGCAATGCCAAGAGCCGGATTGCCCAGATTTAGAAACTGTAATCGCTTTTTGGACTACTGACCAAGACCGAGAACAATACAAAATTTATAAACCCATAGCTGATGTCAATCTATCAGATATTCATAATTTAATGCTCGATTAGGCAAGTATTTGCCCTATACTCAAACCTCATCATCATCTTAGCAACTGTAAAAATGATTTTTCAAAAACAAGCTTCTAATCTCGAAAATGAACTCGAGTTGTGGCAGGGAAAAATGCCGGAATATATCACTGGACTAGCTTGGGCTTATGACAACTCTAAAATATACGCTTCTGATGCCGAAGGCAACCTAGTGGGTGTTGTTAGTCAAAACGGGCAAGTTATTTTTGCCCAAAAAGCGCATCAAAAAGGGATTATGGGCTTGGCAACATCGCCTTATGAACCATTGTTGGCAACCGCCGGTCAGGATGGTAAAATTAATTTTTATGATGGAAACACTGGCGAATTGATTATTCAACACGCAGAAAAAAACGATTGGATAGAGCATTTGGCTTGGTCGCCAAATGGTAAATTTGTTGCCTCGGCTTGTGGCAAAAGTGTCAAAATCTGGTCGGCAGAAGGAAAATTAATTATTGATTTGGATAATCATAGCAGTACAGTTTCGGCAATTGCTTGGCACGCCCAAGGTAATCAGTTGGTAACAGCTTGTTATGGTTACATTCAAATTTTTGATTTGGAAAACCCGACTAATCTCCAACAATTGCATTGGAAAAACTCAATGATTTCTTTGGCTTGGAGCCCCGATGGGCGATTTATCGGAGCTGGAACTCAAGACCGTTGCATTCATTTTTGGGAATTACCTTATCAAGATGCTTCTGATTTGGAAATGAGTGGTTATCCCAACAAGGTCAAAGAACTTTCGTGGAACAGCAACGCTATGTTTTTGGCAAGCAACTGTGCCAATGGCATAGTTATTTGGAATGTTTCGGGAAAAGGTCCTGCCGGCACCCGCCCAATTGAGTTGATGGGCAATCATTTGGATAAAATTAATCAATTGAGCTATCAGCATCAGGGCGATTTACTCCTCAGTGCTGATGACACCGGTTTGGTTTTATTGTGGATGCCAAATAAACGTAATCAACCCATTTTTGCGGCTGGACTACCACACGGGGTAAGTCAATTAAAGTGGTCGAGAGATGATTTGAATGTAGGTTTTGGAACAATCGGAGGGGTAATTTCGGTTTGGGAAATGCCTTATTAAATTGTCTAGATTTTATTGGTTAAAGGAATGAAACTTTTGTACTGCATAAAGTATTCAAAAAATATGCTCACAAAAATCCAAAATCAAATTTGACCTGATGCACCGAATGCATTGGATTTTGCTGATAATCAGTCTAATAACCACCGCCGGAGCAGTAGCAGGTAGTCATGGTTGGTTTTTTATCAAATGAGAATCCTCAGTTAATTTGACATAATAACTACCAACCATAATAACCTTCCGGCTTGATACCTTTGAGCCGTAAATATACGACACACTGCCCGCGATGATGAATAATGTGATTTTCTAAGGCATACAAAAATCGCCAAACCGGAATAGTATGTTTACCGAATTTTACTTGCTCCAACATTTTTTCTTCACTCAGTTGTTGAATGACTTGTTTTACAAAAACATACATTTTGGCTAACTCGTCCAATGTTTGCGTTTTGGTAAGTTCTACCGGAGGTTTTTTATCTTTGTATGGGCTATCCATCTTCAGCCTTCCGGCAATTTGATTGCAAGTATAAACGGCACAATGCCTAAACTGCTCGGCATAAGTCATCACCTCATCAGTAGCCTTAAAACCAAAAAAATCATCCGGCATTTGTTTGGCAATGGTCATAGTCATTATTTCTGACTGTTGCCAAGCCTCCAAAAGTTCGTTTTTGTGATTAAAACTACTCGAAGCCGTTTTTTTGGTTTCATTGGCAGTTGATTGGCAAGCCGAAAAAAAACCGATAAAGGGTAAATAATTTAGGAAGTTTCTTCTGAGCATATCATTTATGATTTAGAATTTCGATGGTTCGCAGCGTTTTTAGTTTCGGTTTTCTATTTCCGAGTTACCAGTTAAAAACTGATAATCAGGCGTTTATAATTTATTTATTTTTATAATTCATTGATTATCAGATATTTATAAATTTTTATATTTACTAGTCGCATTAAAATTACTGTAATATGCTGATTATCAGTAATTTAAAAAGAAACCTATTTACATATTTCCTTGTTTATTTTGGCTCAACATTCTGGTTTATTTATCATAAATCAAGGAAAAATCGCAAATAGAAGAACCCAATGATTACCAAAAGTCAAAGTCTTTTTACTTTTTTTACTCTGATAGTCAGAAAAAACAATAAAAAACCTGATAAAATGGTAACTAACCCAAGTACTGAAAAAATCCGTAATGCCCAATTATTGATATTACTCCGATTTTCGTAGTCCATTAAATGCAACATCCACAAAAAATCATAGACTCGCCAAGCCGTACTTCGGTAATTTTGGACCGTTCCTAATTCAGTGGCAACATAAACCGTTGTATGATTGGGTGTTCCAAAGGTAATCGCATAAGCGGGCAACGGTTTTTTCCGATATTCGTGATGCCCATTAGTGCTTGTCAAATATTCGGTTTTAAGAATTTCCGAAGATTTTTTCAAACTTCTTTGTGCCACTTCTTCTGCCTCTTTTTCACTTAATGGTGATTTGGGCAAAAGACTTTCCATTTCAAATAAAAGCACTTTTTGTTGAGGTTTTTCTGTAAAAATCTGGTAATAAGCCTTGCCCAAAATCTCGACCACTTGAATATTTTGGAACGAAATTTTGGGTTCATTTTTTTGCAAACTATCTAATAAAATACTCAACGAAGCACCTTTAACTTTGATTGGCAAGGGCTTTTTATCGGCTCTAAGGTCTTCGCCTTTGATTTGTTCGATATTTGTCCAACTAAAATACAAGCCACTTACCGTCCAAGCCAAGAACTGAATGCCCAAAAAAAACCCTAAATAGCGATGCCACTGACGGATACGACGTTGTAATTTTGCTTTGCTAATCATTTATTGAGTATTTAAAATCAAATATTTATCGGCTAAAAAAACTTCATTCAACAATTATTTTCCTCAACTGAAACATTGCCCACATCAGAAAAGCCATCGTAATCAATAGTATCGGCAAAATGCTACCTATCCAATTAATTGGAATTTGGCTTTCAAAAAACGTTAATTTCCATTGTTGCCAATTTTCTTGTAAAACAGGTGCATCACTAAAAATTTTGGGATAAAAATGCAGTCGTTTTTTTTCGTGAAATTGCTCTAAGGCTTCCCAAAATTTGAGTTGATTAGCCAAATCGGATTGGGCTAATTGATTAAAAACAAGTTGCGTATGAATGGTAGGCAAAAAGTAGCCAATGGTTTTGCTAAGTTGTTCCCGATAAGCTAATTTATTTTTGAATTGTTTGACTGCGTTTTGGGCATCGTCATCGCCCATTTGTTGCATAGCGTAATACCAAAGCCAAGAAAAATCTTTATTTTCGGGGTGTTGAAAATCAGCAAATTGCGGATAATGCGCCTTAAATTTTTGTAACGTAGGCTCTTTGGGCAAATCCCATTTTTTGTGGTAGCCGTCCCGACTTTCTATCAAGGTCTCAAAAGCCTCTTGCGTAGGATAGGTATTGGTAACAAAAGCATTTGCCGTTGCAGGCAGCACAATCGTAAGCAATACCCAACATATCAATAATAAAAGCGCATTTTGATTAGAATTTTTTTGAAAAGAAACTATCCAAGTGCATAATGCAAACCAAAATAGCACATATAAAATAGCCACCAAGCAGAAGGTAATCCAAACAAAATCGAAAGGAATTTGCAGATAAATTTGGGCTATGAACAATAACATCACCAAAAGAATTTCGACAATTACCCAACGAATGATTATTTTTTGGACAATCACCAAAAACGGTTTATCGGTTTGGCTACAAAGCAGTTTCCAAATGCCACTTTCTTTTTCTTCGGACAAAGCATTGAAACAAAACGCAATAATGACCAACGGGAAAAAGTAAATCAACACAAAACTAAAATCAAGGTTCCCCAACAATTGGTACATAGGGTTGTGCAGTTCGGTATTGTATTTTTGTTCTTCCAAATTCCGAATCGTTACACTCATTGTACTGGGGTTAATGTCGCGCTGTCCAATGCTCAAACCTGCCAAATTGGGCATTTCATTGACCAAACCAAATTTCAAATAATACAACAACAAACCCATTTCTTTATTTTCAAATTTCACATAGCGGTCTATGGTTTCTTGTTGTGTTTGGGCAGTTTTTTGGATATTTTTTTGGTGGTTTTCAATGAATGTTTTGCCAATATACAAACTAAGCAACCCTGCCAAACCAAGCACTGTTAAGGCAATCACAAAGCCTTTGGCTCTTATAAAATTCAGAAAAAGTAATTTAGTAACATTCATATTTTAAATGATTTTAAACCATTGGTTTGCATATCGAATCGGAATAAACAACAGCACTATCCAAAAAAATAAGGCCGCAAAAGATATTTTTTCGGCATCAAATATCGATGAGATGGTTAAAAAATGATGTTTAAAATCGGGAAAGTTACGCCATTCTTGGCGGTCGAGTTTGGCATTTTTATCTGCCGAATTTTTGACCTTATTGCTAATATGTTTGATTTGTAATTCGTTCATTGTTTGAGCTAATTGATACCTAAATTTTTCGGCTTGTGTTTGAAAATGATTGTAAGACTGAAAATCTGTTCCTGTCAAAGCCATTGAAATATTTTTGATAGCCAGAAAGGGATTGACAAAAGCAGTCAAACGAAGTACATTTTGTTGATTTTCATAAATTTCTACCAATCGCGCTTGATGACGATTGTAGGTTTCAGCACTCAATTTTTCGCCTTCTTTCATAACCAAACCTGCATAATTAAAAGGTAATTTGTGGGTAGAATCTACTCTGTAAGCCTTCATTACTGAATCTTTAAGGGCTTTATAGTATGGGTCATCAGGGTTATGGCTGTCGCCTTGTTTGATAAGTTCGCCTTCTACGGTTTTATCAAATGCTATTTTGGAAGGGGCAGGATACACATTTTGCCCTATTACTTGGGCAATTCTTGGCAAGATAAGCATCAAAAACAACCAACAACCAATCAATTTGATTAAAGAAGATTTAGCCGTTTGACTTTGAGCTGAAACCAAAACGGCAATTAATGAAATAATGAAAAAATAAAGTGCATAAACCAAAATAAGCAATCCGTAACGAGAAAGTGTATCTACCTCAAAACCATTGAAAAAAAGCAAAATCAATCCAAACAATGCCGTAGGTACTAAAATAAAAAGACTTGTCAAAAACAGCCCTAGTGTTTTGCCCAAAATCAGCGTTTGCCAAGAAATGCCTTGTGTGAATAAAAGTTTTAAAATACCTTGTTCTTTTTCTTTAGCAATCAAATCATAGCCTAAAAAAAACAAAAACAAAGGTACCAAAAGTTGTAAAATCATTGCTGCCGATATTTGTCCAAACCGAAGCAAACTACTCGAGTGTCCGGCTTCCGAAAAATTAACGGTATTTTGTTTGTGAGCTTCCAAAAAAACCGATTTTCCTGTATATGCGTCCATTCCAAAATCAAAAAAACTCAACGGAAATTTTTGCCTAAAAGCCACATATCCGTAATGTGCCATTCGGTGCGGGTGTTTGTCGGGACTTGCTTCCCATCTTTGCCTGACTTCTTGGCTATAATGGGTGGCTAATTCTTGGTGATGTTGCCGTTCTTGTTCGCCAATCCACAAAGCAAAACCTAAAAAAACAAGAAAAAAAGTAAAAATTAACCTTGTATTTTTACTTTTAGCAAATTGTTTAATCACCTGTTCGGCTATGATAATTGCATATTTGATGGTCATATTTTTTGATTTAAAACCTATATTCTTATCAATCCTTCGGGTTTTTTCATAAGTAATTGATTATCAGCGAGTTATATCATTTTAAATATTTCTTATAACTGCCTGATTATCAAGTATTTAGCTAATAACTTGGGATTAGAAGCCTGAAACTACCCGAACTATTGATTATCAAACCTATAAGGTTTTGAGAACCTTATAGGTTTAGTAGAAACCTTAAAATTTATAAGTAGCCGAAAGCATAAAATTTCTTGGGGCAGCGGGAAACAAACGGGTGAAGTTTTGCGCTCCTAACCAATACGTTTCATCAAATAAATTGCCTACATTCAGGGCTAATTGGATATTGCTACGAACAGGATTGTAATAGAGTGCCACATCAAAAACCGTAAATGCAGGCACTTCAAAATCCCTTGTGAACCAAGGAATACGGCTACTTTGGTGTTGTATGCCCAATCCCACGCCTAAATCTTTGAGAAAACTATTTTCAGAAAAATTGTAGCGAGTCCAAAGGTTTGCACTGTTTTGAGGGGTGTTTTCTTTTCTCAATCCTATCAAATTAGGGTTTGCCTCATTGATTATCACCGCATTAATATGCGAATAAGAAGCATATACTTGCCAGTTTTGCGTAATATAACCCGTAATGTCAATTTCAAAACCTCTACTGCGGTCAGCACCGCGTTGCACCAACAAATCGGGCTGTGCAGGGTCGTTGGCATTCATCAAAATATTTCTTTGATTGATTTCATACACCGCCATAGTAACCGATAATTGCCCTTTGAAAAATTCACCCTTTGCCCCCAATTCAATTAAATCACTTTCCAAAGGCTTGAATTGGGCTGCTGATTGAGTAGCCCAAAAGAAATTGCCCGTGCTTGGCATCAGGGTTACAGTATTGGATTGAGGCTGAAAACCAGTAAGATAAGTGCCATAGACATTGATGGTTTGCGTAAGGCTATATGTCAAACCAACTCGAGGAATGAGTGCCGTATTGTTGAATGACAGTTCGGTAGGAGTTCTGTAGCCGGTAATATCTTCAAACCATTCTTGGCGAAGGCTCAACAAGGCTGATAATTTACCGATTTTGAATTGATTTTGGACATAAATAGCGTGGGTAGTAGTGAGTGCCGAAGGAACAGCTACACGACTATTCATTGTGTAATCATTGATATTACGAACTGTATAAACTGGATTATTCAAATCAAAATAATTGACATTAGGACGAGGGAAGGTAACACCACCAATGGTAACGGTTTGATAATTAGCCGCATTGGCAAGCACAAAACTCCCCGCCACACTGCCGTCGTTCAACAAAAAACCGCGTGCCGCATTTTGTCCGCCGCCTTTTATTTTGTGCCAACTGCTCAAATCATAGCCCACCAAAAGTTTATTACTAATCTTATCTTTTTGGAAATCAAAATTAAAATAAGCGTTAAAATTATCGATGTTCCAATTTTGTTTGCGTTGCACAAATTGCATTGCTACCAAAGAAGTAACAGGATTATTGTTTATATCACGGGCAAAAGCATTGGTGGTGCGGTGCTCTTGCAAATCTTCTAACCAAGTTTGTTTCATATATTGAGCATTGAAACCAATATTTTTAGAGAATTTGTGCGACAAACTTGTAGTTAAAATAAATTCTTTGGATTTGAAAAAATCATTGGCTGCGCCCAAATTCAAGCTACTGGGCGTGCTATTGAGTTTGGTTTCGCCAGCCACTGCGCCAAAAATAGGCTGTCCTCTATCCAAATTACCGTTTAATTGGCTAAAAATCATTTCTACATTCACCGAAGTTTTTTCATTGGGAATGTAGGTAAATGAAGGTGAAAGCAAAAACGAATTATTATTCACCAAATCTCGATAACTTTTGGCTTCTTGATAAGCACCGTTTAAGCGGTAAAGTAAAGTTTTAGATTCGTTCAAAGCCCCCGTAAAATCTAAAGTGCCGCGTATGGTACTAAAACTGCCCGCACTCAAACTAATTTCCTTTTTAGTTTCTGCCAAAGGCTTTTTTGTAACCATATTGATACTTCCACCGGGATCAACACTGCTCATCGTGATAGAAGCGGGTCCTTTCAACACTTCCACCCGCTCGATATTGCTAGTAAGCGGCTGAATAAAATAGAATTGGCGGGTTCGCATTCCATTGATAATTTGACCCTCTTCGTTTTGGCTAATCCCTCTGATATTGAATTGATTATAAAAACTCGAAGGTGTAACACCACTCACCACCTTGACGGCATCGGCTAGTTGAAAAGCCTGACGGTCGGCAATGAGTTCTTTGGTAATGGTATTTAGGCTTTGAGGAAGTTCTTTATTCGGAATGGCAATTTTGGTTGCCGAAAAACTGTACCTCGAAGTATAATCTTGTGCGCTACGCCCCACAATTTCAACGCCTTGAAGTTCTTGTGAATAGGATTTTAAGGCTATTTCCATAAATTCAGCACTAGCTATAACCGTATATTTTTGATAGCCAATAGACGAAATTTCCAAAGTTCCTTCGCCGTTCAAGGTAAAATTGCCCAAACTGTCGGTGGCAGTGCCGATATTCGTATTTTGGATACGCACATTTGCGCCCACCAAAGGGCGTTTTGTTTCGGCATCGCTGACTCGCCCACGAATATTTTGGGCATTTGCTTGCATACCCAATAAAATTATCGAGAAAATAAGTAGTAATTTTTTTTTCATAAAAGATTATAATTAATTGATTATTAACAGGTTATATAAAAACTATATCGATTCTAAAATTCTTCTTCAATGGTTTCTCTATTTGCACTTTGTTTAATTAATTGTCGCCTGGTCAACTTATTTTCAAGCATTATCTAATTTTTAAGTTACTTTTTGAAGCCCTCATACTCCAATTATATTTTGTTTCACTTTTACTTAATTTAACGTGAATATTTTAGTAACTATTTGATAATGAGCTAATTATGATACAAAAATGCACTCTTTTTGACAAAAAATCAATTGTTTCAAAAATAAAATTG
>JALONJ010000337.1 GCA_025455045.1 Microscillaceae bacterium
ATTTTGCTTGGTAATGTTCAGAATCACTGAAAAGCGAGAGCTTTTCAGAATTCAATGGAATTCCCAAAGGCAATTCCTGAAAAGTGGTGAAGATCCAATAATTGGGCAAATGTTGGCGTACCCAAAACTTCATTGCTTGGTTTTGACAATCTTGAGTTTATCCTTCTTGGAGTTTATTGCGCGGTTTTTCTTCATTTTCTTGCATAATTTGCCAAAACAATAATTCATTCACGGCTTGAAAACAAGCTTGACTATAATCATTGAGGGCAGATTTCAATTTCTGCAAAATTTCCTCCTCACTTAGCGTTTGAGGGCATTTGGATGGAACTGAGGTCTTTGACATAGATAAAGAGTAAAAAGTAAAGATTTTCTATTAATTCTTTAGAGCGGTTTTATCTACCAAAAAAAATGAACTATTTTTATTAAAAATTATAACTATCTGATTATCAATGAGTTGTATTTTGATTAAAATTTTTAAACGAATCGAAAAACAAACCTACTTTCCTGCTAATTTGATAATATTTAGCAGTATTTGAACAATTGGCATTGAAATTCAATTAACTTTGTAAAGTGATATTTTTTTTGGACAGGCTTATTTGTTAAACATTGACCATTTGATTTAATTATGAAAAAGTTAGCCCTTTTACTTTTTTTGGGTTGGAGTTTCGCGGCTTGGGCGCAACATTATCCTAGCAAATCCTTTTACAAAAGCTCTAAGTTTGAGCAGTTGGGCGAAATGCTCCCCACCCCCAATACCTACCGCACCGGCGAAGGCTCGCCCGGTCCTGATTATTGGCAACAACGCGCCGATTACAAAATCAAAGTTGAGCTAAACGATGCCAACCAATCGCTCAAAGGCAGCGAAACCATTACTTATTACAACAATTCACCTTCCGACCTGAGTTATATTTGGTTGCAACTTGACCAAAACCATTTTCACAAAGACAGCGATGCTTTTAAAGCTGACCCCGTAAAACTGGGCGAAAATCCTGATTTTGGCTTTATGGGCTGGGTTTTTGGCATCAATTCTACCGGCGGCTATCAAATTGGCAATGTACGCGATGAAAAAGGACAAGCCCTCAGATACACCATCAATCAAACAATGATGCGGATTGATTTGCCCCAACCGCTTAAAGCCAAAGGCGGTAAATTTACCTTCTCGATTGATTGGAGTTTTAATATTGTGGATTGCAAAAAATTTCAGGCGCGCAGTGGGTACGAGTATTTTCCCAAAGATGGCAATTACTTGTACGAAATGGCGCAGTTTTTCCCGCGAATGGCAGTTTATGACGATGTAAACGGCTGGCAACACAAGCAGTTTTTGGGCGCAGGCGAGTTTGCTTTAGCTTTTGGCGATTACGAAGTAGCGATTACCGTCCCCGCCGACCACATTGTAGGGGCAACCGGTGAACTCCAAAATGCCAAAGAAGTATTGACCGCCGACCAACTCAAACGCTGGGAACAGGCAAAAGGCGCAAATGACCCGGTTTTGATTGTCAATCAAGCCGAAGCCGTCAAAGCCGAACAAAACAAAGGCAATGTCAAAAACAACAAAACGTGGATTTACAAAGCCCAAAATGTGCGCGATTTTGCTTGGGTAAGCTCGCGTAAGTTTATTTGGGACGCAATGCAAATTAATTTGAGTGGCAAAAAAGTGTGGGCGATGTCGTATTATCCCAAAGAAGGTAATCCTTTGTGGGGGCATTACTCTACGCGTGTGGTGGCGCATACGCTTCGCGTGTATTCCAAATATACTATTGATTATCCCTATCCGGTGGCTATCTCGGTACACGGGCCGCAGGGCGGAATGGAATACCCAATGATTTGTTTCAATGGCGGTCGCCCACAAGAAGATGGCACTTATTCCGAACAAACCCGCAATGGAATGGTATCGGTCATTATTCACGAAGTAGGGCATAATTTCTTTCCAATGATTATCAATTCCGATGAGCGTCAGTGGACTTGGATGGACGAAGGCTTGAACTCGTTTTGTCAGTACTTGGCAGAGTGTGAAATTCCCCAACAAGAATGGGCAAAAAAAGACTACCCCAGTACTTACCCTTCCAGACGTGGACCCGCCAAAAATATAGTCAAATATATGACTTCTGACCCTAGTGTGCTAGAGCCAATTATGACCAACTCCGAAGGCATTATCCAGTTTGGCAACAATGCCTACGGCAAACCCGCCACCGCGCTCAATATCTTGCGCGAGACCGTAATGGGCAAAGAATTATTTGATTATGCTTTCAAAGAATACTCGCGCAAATGGGCTTTCAAACACCCTATGCCGGCTGATTTTTTCCGAACAATGGAAAATGCCTCCGCCGTTGATTTGGATTGGTTTTGGCGGGGTTGGTTTTTTACCACTGAGCCTTGCGATATTGCCATTGAAGAAGCCACTGCTTACCGATTTAGCAACGAAACCCTGAGCGCGAGTGCCGAAGCCGCCATTCCCAGTAAAACTATCAAAGCCGACAACATTGCCGGAGCTAAAAAACAATTGGAAAGGTTTGGAATGTTTATGAGCGAAGCTGATGAAAAATCATTTAGCCCCAATAAATATTTTTATGATTTGAAATTCAAAAACGTGGGAGGCTTGTTGATGCCGATTATTGTGCAAATGAACTACAAAGATGGTAGCAACGAAATCGTAAAAATTCCGGCCGAAATTTGGCGCAAAGACCCCGAAGAAGTCCATAAAGTATTTATGACCGACAAAGAAGTAGTTTCGTTTGTCCTAGACCCCAAGTTCGAAACTGCCGACATCAATACAAACAACAATAGCTTTCCGCGCAAAGCCACCGAAAACAAATTTGAAGAAATGAAGAAAAAAGAGCAAAGCAATAAATAATTTGTTGATTTGTTGATTTATTGATTTATTGATTTATTGATTTATTGATTTATTGATTTATTGATTTATTGATTTATTGATTTATTGATTTATTGATTTATTGATTTATTGTTTATAAACATTTGATTATCAGCCAGAGGCGGACGTAGTCAATTGATTAAAATAATTTTTAAAACTTAAAGAGTTGTCAGTCCGTCTTTGGCGAGAACAGACAACTCTTTGAGTTCTAAAAATATCAAAATTGTACAATTTATTTTTTTGAATATTAGATGATTTTTTCAAAGGTGTATTTTAATCAATATAAATAATTGATTATCAAGTAATTATAAAAGTAACTTCGGCTTTAGCCGAAGCAAATAAAATGTATAAAGTGTTGATTATCAATTACTTATAAAAGTAGCTTCGGCTTTAGCCGAAGTAGATAAAAATGTATAAAGTATTGATTATCAATTACTTATAAAAGTAGCTTCGGCTTTAGCCGAAGTAGATAAAAAATGTATAAAGTATTGATTATCAATTACTTACAAAAAAATATTCACTATCCATTCCTAATTGAGTTCGGCTACTCCAATCAATACATTAAATTTTTTGCACCAAATAATCGCATATCGATATTGGTCAATCCCAATCGTATTGGGTACTTGATAGGTTTGTGAGCCACTGCCTTTTTGCAAGATTGCCAACTCGTAGCCACCGCTAATATCTCGGTCTTGAAACTGATTGCTCAAATAAACCCGAAAATCAGGTCCGCAACAAGCCGAAAAGTTATTTTCAAAAATAAGTTGCAAATTATTATTTACGATTTTCAATTTGGCTGTACCACCGGCTTGATGCCCGGTTTTGCCCACAAAGTTGCCTTTTTTGACTACTGCCGCCATCACAATCGAGCTTTGAATACCCTCAGCACTGGCGGTGATAAGGGCAGTTCCGGCTTTTTTGGCAGTAAGTACGCCCATTGAATTTACCGCCATTATTTCGGGCTGGTCAGATTGCCAAGTAAAGTTTTTGCCCTCAAGGGCTTGGTTTTGCCCATTAAAAGCCATAGCCGTCAGGTTCAAAGTTTGATGGATAGTCAGCTCGGGCATTTCGGGGTTTATCCGAATCAAGGCAATTTGGTTAGGATTTTCAATCACATTGAGCAAAGCCGTAGCTTGAATATTTTGATATTGGGCTTTGATGTTGATTTGCCCGATTTTTTTAGCCAAAACTACTCCTTCCGGGTTGATTTCGGCAACTGTATTGTCGGATACACTCCACACAAATACCGGCTGAGGCATTGCCAAGTTGCCTAAATTATCATACATTTTTGCTGTAAAGCTGACGCTTTCTCCAATCGTAACTGCCTGATTGTCAGGGCTTATCTCAATTCTTTTGGGAATCAGAACCGGCGGCGGTGGGGGAGTTATTTTGCGGCAAGCAATGATTGAAGCCAATAAAAGAAATAAAATGGATATTCTTTTCATCTTTGATTTGATATAAAATTGTATCTTCAAAATTCACTAAACCTACGCAAAAAGATTGTCGGACAGACGACAAAAGCGAGGTAAAGGGGTGAGGAGCGAGGAGCGAGCGGAAGTGATTGTGATACATTTCTTGAATCTGAATTTTGAATCCTGAATCCGAATCTTGAATTTGAGTTATTTTAAAAAAGACCTAAATTATTCTTAGGAAATTACCCTAATTGATTGATTATCAAACAGTTAAAGTGATTTAATGAATTGGACTAACTATTTGATTATCAGATTATTAAGTTTTTGTAAGGATAATTAATTTTTTTTTGTAATATTTGCCTTTGGTGATAATTTAGAACGTTACTTTGGCAATAAGAATGGGCAAATTTTGGCGGATTATCTGCTTATCTTGGTTGATGATTCCGATGGTTTGGGGGCAAGAAAAATACATTGACAGTCTCAAAACCCTCGTTACAACCACCACGCCCGATACTTCGGAAGTCAATATTTATAATCGAATTTTTTTCCATTATATTTTTTTCAATCTGGATAGTGCGTACCATTATGCTTCGCTGGCTTATGCAGTTGCCAACAAATCCAAACATCAAGCCGGGCTATCTATGTATTACAACAATGTAGGAGTCCTGCAACGCATTGAAGGAGACTACCCCGAAGCCCTCGAAAACTTGCTCAAATCACTCAAAATCAACGAATCTATCCAAAATCAATTGGGCATTGGCAATAATTATGTCAATATTGGTTTGGTGTATTTTGCCCAAAAAAAGTATGATATTGCTTTGGAATATTATTTCAAATGCCTCAAAATCAAGCAAACTATTGGCGACAAAATCGGCACAGCCTATTGTATGCGCGATATTGCCGATGCCTATGCCGAGCAAAAAAAATATACTCAAGCCATTGCCTACCACGAAAAAGTGATTGCTATGCAAGCTCGCCCGGCTATCACCTATGGCTCTATCAAGTCCATAGGTATTATATATCATCAACAAAACAAATCCGAATTGGCTACCGATTACCTCCAACGCGCCCTCCAAGGAATGGCAATTCACGACCGATTCAATACGCCGCCCATTTACAATCACTTGGGCAAAATCGCCGAAGCTCAGAATAAGCTGGAGGAAGCCGAAACCCATTATCAAAAAGCCTTACAAATTGCTTTGCAATTTAAAAATCGCCCCGAAATCAAAATAAGCTATCAAAATTTGGCAAATATTTTTTTTAAACAACACAAAGTCTCGGTAGCTTACAATTATTTACAGCGTTATGTACAGGTACAAGACAGCCTCTTTGATATTGCATCGACCGAAAAAATGGCACGTTTGCAAAACAATTACGAACTCCGTAAAAAACAGGAAGAAATGGCTCTGATGGCAAAAGACCAACTAATTCAAGAAGGTAAATTTCGCTGGCAAAGTATCTTGATTTATGCTTTGGTTGTAGGTGGTACTTTGTCGTATGTTATTGCAATTGTGTTGTATATCAACAATCGGCAAAAACAAAAAATCAATCTGCTGCTGCGCGAGCAACACGCCGAATTAGCCCAAAAAAATGAAGAAATCCGCTTTAAAAATGAAGAAATACAAACTTTGAATGAAAATTTAGAGCAAAAAATCGACCGGCGCACCCACGAGCTACAAATTGCAATGGACAATGTTTTGGAGCAAAATCAGGATTTGGAGCAGTTTTCTTATATTGTATCACACAATATGCGCGCTCCGGTTGCCAGTATTTTGGGTTTAATTTCTATTTTGGACAAATCCAAAATCAATGACCCCGAGATTATCCAAATCATTGATTATTTGAATGAATCGACCGAAAAATTGGATACCGTATTCAAGGATATGGACAAAATTTTGACCATTAGAACCCGTTTGGATAAAACCCGTGAAGTCCTTGATTTACAAGCACTTACCCAAAAAATCATTGAAAATAACTTGCGCGAAGACATCAAGCGCACCCAAGCCATCATTCAGACCGATTTTGGGGCACTGCCCGAGTTGTACTCGGTAAAAGCGTATTTACAAAATATTTTGAACAATTTACTCAGCAATGCCATCAAGTTTCAAGCCCCCCACCGCCCCCCGCGAATTTTTATCCAATCGTTTCAAGACCATAAGTATCAAGGGTTTATGGTCAAAGACAATGGACTGGGCATTGACTTGCAAAAAGTTGAACCTTATAAAATCTTTGGTTTATACCAACGAATGCACACCCACGTCGAGGGCAAAGGCTTGGGCTTGTATTTGGTAAAAACTCAAGTAGAAAGCCTCAAAGGAAAAATTGATGTCGAGAGCGAACTAGGCAAAGGCTCAATCTTTAAAGTGTATTTTCCGATTGAATAAGGGCTTGTCAAAATACTGAGTATATTTGCGGGCTTTGCTGGCAATGGTTTTTAGTTACGAGTTTCTAGTTTCGGGTTTCTGGTTTGTAAATTTATATAAGATTCTGATAATCAATCAATTAAAAAAAAGCTACTCAGTATTGATCTGTCTCGCTTCTGGCGGATTGTCAAGTAATTAAAAAACTATTCAACACTGCATTATTTACTATTCATTACTTACTCATATTTAAGATTTCCGTATATTTTGAAAATTATTTATCTGCATCAATATTTTCGCAAGCCCGAAGAAGGCGGAGCTGTTCGCTCTTATTATTTGGCTAAAGCATTGGTTGAGCAAGGGCATACCGTAGAATTGATTACAACCCATAACCAAAAAAAACACCAAGTCGTTGATTATGAGGGTATTAGAGTTCATTACTTACCTATATACTATGACAATAGCTTGGGGTTTGTAGGGCGAGCTTGGGCATTTATGCGTTATTTTTGGCAAAGTTTTGGGCTGGCGCGCCGCCTCAAAGATGCCGATTGGGTGTATGCCGCCTCTGTACCAATGACAGTAGGAATTACGGCAATTTTATTAAAAAAAATCAAAAAAACCCCTTTTTGCTTTGAAGTAGGCGATTTGTGGCCTCAAGCTCCTATTGAGTTGGGGTTTGTTCGCAATTATTTTTTAAAAAAAATTCTTTATGCTTTGGCAAGAATTATCTACCGCGAAGCTGAAAAAATTGTGGTCGTTTCGCCCAGCATTGCCCAAGCCGTTGCGCAAATAGTGCCAAACAAACCCATCTTGTTGATACCCAATATTGCCGACACTGATTTTTTTCACCCCAGCCCCAAAAATCACGAATTAGCACGGCACTATGGCGTAGAAAATCAATTTGTTGTTGCCTACTTTGGAGCTTTAGCTTATGCCAATCATTTGGAATATTTGCTTGATATAGCCGATTATGGGCAAAAAAACGGTTATTCCCAAGTTCATTTTTTCATTGCCGGAGCCGGAGCCAAAGCCGCCGGACTCGCCCAAAAAGCCCAAGATTTGGGGTTGAAAAATGTAACTTTTTTCCCTTTGTTAGACAAACCGGCTTTGTTGGAAATGTTGCAAGTAGTGGATGCCAGCTACGTTTCATTTTTGAAACACCCGATTTTAGAAACCTGTAGCCCCAACAAATTTTTTGACGGTTTGGCTTCGGGCAAGTTGGTCATTAGCAATGTAAAAGGCTGGCTGCAAGATTTGTTGGAACAAAACCAAGCCGGATTTTATGCCAATCCTGAAGACCCGCAAACGTTTTGGACTCAACTTCAGCCATTTTTGAATGAGCCTGAATTATTAAAAAATTATCAAACCAATGCGCGCCAACTCGCCGAAAACCAATTCTCACTAAAAATATTGGGTAAAAAAGTAGTGGATTTTTTGACAAAATAGAATAGATTTTTACCAAATTTATCGTTTTTTGATTATTTTTTGAATATAAATTGTATTTTTGAGAGCCTCTCGGAATTAGAAATTAATAATTAGGAATTAGAAATTATACAAATACCTGATTGTCAATTAGTTACATTTTATAAATACGTATCTCATTTTATAATCATTCCTTCTACTTCATAAGAGGCTAGATGGAGGTATTGAACCCCAAACGATTACGATTATGCAAGGTTTGAAATATACCGTAGATATTGTGATGTGCATTGACGCGACCGGCAGTATGGCTCCCATAATTGCCAAAGTAAAAGCCAATGCCCTGCGATTTTATGACGATTTGATGCAAGTGATGACCGCCAAAGGCAAAACCATTGATAGCCTCAGAGTCAAAGTGATTGCTTTTCGAGATTATTATTATGACGGCGAATATTCGCTTGAGGAGTCGGGATTTTTTAACCTACCCACCGAAAAAGATAATTTTAAAAAATTTGTGGACAAAATAGTTGCCGAAGGCGGCGGCGAAGAACCCGAAAGTGGCTTGGAAGCCCTAGCCCTGGCTATCAGATCAAAATGGAACACTTCGGGCGACAAAAAACGCCAGATTATTGTCGTGTGGACTGATGCCAGTGTCCACCCCTTGGAAGCTTTTGAAAATAATAAGCCGGAAAACTATCCGCCTAACCTTCCGGCAAATTTTGATGAATTGACCGACCTGTGGGACGGGCAATATATGAGCCGTGCCGCCAAACGCCTCATTATCTACTCGCCCGATGCCTACGCTTGGACAGATATGGCAAATCATTGGGAAAATACCATTCAATACCCTTCCAAAGCCGGCGATGGTTTGAATGAAATTGATTATCAGACTATTTTAGATGCCATTGCCAGCAGTGTTTGAAAAACCTTTGTTGATTCGTAAACAGCTTAGCTAATCTGCTAATGTGCTGATAATGAGTTGATTATGTAAAATATATGAATTTTCATTTTTCAAGAAAATTGTAACGCAAGCTGTCTATACTGCCCGCGTAAATGAATTTGGGCTTAGCATAAAGTTAGAATTTCCTAAAGATAGGCAAAGAATCAAATAAAAGATTAAAATATTTGATTATCAAGTATTCATAAAATTGTAACCCAGTCTTTAGGCTGTGTTATATTCTTATTTGTCAAAAATCAAAGATTATCAATGACTTATAATTTTAGTGGGGTAGAACAGAGCCTCACCTGCGCGACGCATCTGCACAGACCGAACCTCCTCCACGTAAAAAACGAAAATTAGGAGTGATTACAAAATAAGTTAAACACTTATAAAGGATATAAATAATTGGTAATCAATTAGTTATATAATTTCTAAGGTTCTTCACCACTTTTCAGGAAAAGCATTTTTTTGTCATTCCGAGCGAAGCGAGGAATCTTAACTTTCAGCAGACAACGGTTAAGATTCCGAGCGAAGCGAGGAATCACTGAAAAGCGAGAGCTTTTCAGATTTTTTTTAGATTCCTAAAAAGTGGTAAAGAGCCATTTCTAATACCCAACCATTAATTCCTAATTTCCTACATCCCATCAATCCAATTTATTTCGTACTCTACCCTACTAAAATTATAAGTCATTGATAATCAGATAGTTATATTTTTTATTTTAGCCCATTTAGGGGCGATATATTGGTAAAAAAACAGAAA
>JALONJ010000338.1 GCA_025455045.1 Microscillaceae bacterium
ATCAGCTATTTATTTATAAAATCGAGTTTCGTTTTTTCAATCTTCGCTTTTGCGAAAATTGAGAAATGTTCACCCTCCGGGGGCGAGGGGGCTTTTCATCAATGGCTTATCATCTCGAAATGCTTC
Source organism: Microscillaceae bacterium (assembly GCA_025455045.1). Classification (GTDB taxonomy): domain Bacteria; phylum Bacteroidota; class Bacteroidia; order Cytophagales; family Microscillaceae; genus JALONJ01. The sequence goes on from JALONJ010000338.1 coordinate 127, forward strand.
GGGAGTAAGGCTGGGTACTACTTTTTCGGCTTTATCCAAGAGATAAACCATAAAACTCCGCATCAGCATCAAAGCAAAGGGCATTTTTTCTACCACCATTGAGTACATACTGACGGGGTGAAAAGGTATATCGCCGATATTATCTTTGTTCAAATCGTAGCCTTCGTATTTATCCCAATAATTTTCCGAAAAAGTATTCATCACTACTTCGCCATTGGTGGCTACATCAAAACTATTCCCCAGAAAATTGTTAAATTTGAATACATTATCCGCGCAACTTGCCTGAATCCGCAAGCCCCAGCCGTTTTCTTGCCACGTGTTTTCTTGAATTTGGATTCGACTTGAGCCTTCCATATAAATTCCAACGGTGTTTTTTTCAAATGTATTGCAGCGAATTTCGCTGTCTGATATGTCTTTGAGCAATAAGCCATAAGCCGAATCGCCCCAGTTGTAGGCAAATACATTGTCTTGCATTTTTACCCGTTTGGTGTACATCACGGCTACGCCTGCACCGTTTTTTTGAAAAGTATTGCCATAGTAAGCATCATCATTCGAGAACATAAAATGCAAACCATAGCGAATATTATTTTCGCTTAGATTATACTTTACTTGTGAATTGACCACAAATTCAAAATAAATCCCATCTCGATGTCCGTATAAATGGTTATTTTCAATCAAAATAGTATTGCATTGCCAAGCGTGAATACCATTGCCGGTATTTTGTTCGGTAGTTGGGTTGCCTTTTACTTCGTTGTTCAAAATATTACAATTTTCAGCCCCTTGTAAATAAATTCCGAAGTGGGTGTTAATCAGGCGATTAGCAATGATATTGACTTGGTTGGCTTTAAAAATTTTGATTCCGGCAAGGTCATTCATATTTGCCTGCCCGGTGTTTTGGATTTGCAGACCTTGAATGGTTACATTGTTTGCCTCGATGGTAAAAATTTCATATTTTTTCTCCCCATCCAAAATTGGGTAATCTTCGCCAATAATTACTAATTGCTTGTTAATCAATAAGTTACCTTCTTTATAAATGCCTTTTTTTACCAATATTGTATCGCCACTTTGGGCTAAAGCAATGGTTTTTTTCAAACTTTTCAACTCACAAGTTGGGCAAACTTGCCAAGTTTTAGCCCAAGTGAAATTTATCCAATTCAAAAAAAATAATATCAAAAGGTATTTTTTCATAAGTTATTGATTATCAATTAGTTAATTCTTTTTGTCATTCTGAGTGAAATGAAGAATCCGTAACTTTTGATTATGAACGCCTAAGATTCCTCGCGTTGCTCGGAATGACAAAATGTAATATTCACTTATTCAAAAAGCTTTTTTACGGCTTCCCAATTTAATTTTTCGCCTTTGAATTGATTTTGAGTTTCGGTCAAATCTTTTTTATTGCCAAAAGCGGCAATATCGCTACTCATTGGGGTTCTTAATTTGGAACTATTCAAGAAAAATAATTTTTCCACGGGAATTAATTCTTTGGTTTTTTTGAAATCAACGACTAAAATCTGGGCAATGTCCGCTTGCTTTAACTCATTGGTATTCAAGAAATTAACCAAACAATTTACATCATCAAATTTATAGACTTTGCCCTTTTTGGTCAATACTTCAGCCCCAAATTTGGTATCCATCAAGGTCATTTTGCAATGATGACAATTGTCTTTGCCAAATTTGATAGGTTCGGGTTGGGCAGTACAAGCCGAAAAAAATCCAAGCCCTAAAATCATCACTGTAGCCGTAGCTAAAGGCTTGATAGTCTTTACTTTACAGAAAAATAGCTCACACAACCAGATAGCTAAAACCAAGCTACCCACCCCCACAATTACCCAACCACCAGTATCGGGAATGGAAAAAGCCCCAAAATTCAATAATTGTTTAAATCCAATCAAAGGCGGTTGATAAGCCATTCCGGGGACTTGAATGGCGGCATTGGGGTCTAAATTATGTCCATATTGATAACCCCAACGATAAAAATCGACCAAAGCGGCTATTCCCCCCAAAATCATTAGACTTAAATAAACAGTCAATAAGGATTTACGCGCCATAAGAGCCGTCAAAAGCCCCAAAGCGATATAGAATGCCACCACATACACCAAAAATGTAAATTCAGGAAACATTTCGGCTTTGATGTGTGCCATTCCAATATAGTGATTCAAACCATTGATAATCTCCACATCGCCACTGAGTTTATAGAGCCAAATTTGCATATATAAGCCCTCGGGATATTGCGGAGCGTCTAACTCAATGCGCCAAATCGGTAAGTAATAAGTGGCTATCAAAGCCAAAGCCGAAATTGCAATGAGGATTCGAGAAAGCGGACGTAATTTTTTCATTGTAAAAAAAGAATTGAGAATCGAGGAGTGAGGAGTGAGAATTTATGTTTTTTTATTTAATTATAAATACTTGATAATCAATTATTTATAATAAATTACAAGAGAAACAAAGTAAACCATTATGAAATATAATTATCTTCTCAATACTCACTCCTCACTACTAAAAAACTATTTCTTCGGTGGTAATAACACTTTGTCAATTACATAAACAATTCCATTGGTAGCTGGAACAGTAGCTACAATATTGGCATCATTGATTTTTACTTTATCGCCATTAACGGTAAATTTCACATTATGACCACTTGCCATTCCGAGTTCTTGCCCGTCTTGTAGGTTCTCAAGTTTATAACCGCCTACGGCTACGTGATATTCAAGAATAGTTCGTAAATCAGCTTTTTTTTCAGGTTTGGTGAGTTCTTCCAAAGTGCCTTTAGGCAAAGCATCAAAAGCGGCATTGGTAGGCGCAAATACGGTAAAAGGGCCGGCATTGCTAATCACATCTACATATTCAGCCACTTGCAGGGCTTTTACCAAGGTAGAATGGTCTTTAGAACCTACGGCTACTTTTACAATGTCATTGCCTGATACGTCATCTTTTACACCCGATTGCCCGGCTGCCGGAGCGTCATTAGATTCTCCGGTGGTTTGGGTAGTTTGTTCACCGCCGCCGCCACAAGCGCACAAGCCTAAGCTGATAAAGAAAAGAATTATATAAAAAAAATAAGTTTTCATACGCTTAATTACTTGATTATTAATATGTTATACATTTCTTAACTTCGGCAAAGTTTAAAACTTTGCCGAAGTATTAGAATTTACTTTTTAATACTTGCGCTAGGGTCTTCCGCTTTTTTCTTTGCTCCGGTACTAAATTTCAAAGGTCGGTCAGAACCCGCCGGTGAAACTCGGACATACCCTTGCATCTCTTGGTGGAGAGCCGAACAGAAGTCAGTACAATAAATAGCCACTACCCCTACTCGGCTGGGAGTCCATTTCAAGGTTTGGGTTTCGCCGGGCATAATCAAGATTTCGGCATTATTAGCCCCTTTGACGGCAAATCCGTGCGGCACATCCCAATCTTGCTCAAGGTTGGTAACGTGGAAATAGACTTCATCACCCATTTTTACGCCTTCTATGTTGTCTGGCACAAAGTGCGAGCGAACCGAGGTCATATACACGTGGACTTGGTTGCCTTCGCGTACTACTTTGGCATCTTTTTCACTCTTGGTTACATAAGGATGCTGATTTTCTTCAATTTTGAAAATTTTGAGCGATTTATCTTTTATCAAACTTGCCGGAATTGCCTCAGCATAGTGGGGTTCGCCGACCGTTGGGAAGTCGAGCAACAATTTCATTTTATCGCCATCAATGCTATACAACTGCGCCGATTGGGTCAATTCGGGACCGGTGGGTAAATAACGGTCTTTGGTAATTTTGTTATAAGCAATTACATATTTGCCGTGGGGTTTGCTGGTAGGTCCGCCGGGAACGCAAAGGTGACCAATGGAATAATAAGTAGGCACACGGTCAAGCACTTTCAAATCTTTCAAACTCCATTTTACGATTTCTGAGCTTACAAAGAAAGAAGTATAAGCATTGCCTTTGTCATCAAACTCGGTGTGCAAAGGGCCTAAGCCCGGTTTTTGGACTTCGCCGTGCAAGGCGGCATCATATTTAATGACCGGAATCCCATCATATTCGCCTTCGTAAGTTTTGGCGGCAATGGCGGCTTGGATTTTTTTGAACGAAAAGACGGGAATTACTGCCGCCAATTTACCACTACCCACGATAAACTCACCACTAGGGTCGGTATCGCAACCGTGCGGAGATTTGGGGCACGGAATTAAATAAACAATGTCTTTTAATTCTCTGGGGTCTAAGACGATTACTTCAGTTTTTATAGTAGAAGTAGCAGTATGCGTTTTTTCATCCAAAACATTGTGGGCATAGCGCACTTTTTTCACTTTGCCTTTGCCTTGTTTGGCGTATTCTTCGCATTTTTTCCAATTGACCGCCACAATAAAGTCTTTGTCTTTTTGCGAAGCGTTTACTTCCAACAAAGTATTTGCCTGTTCGGAATTGTAACAAGAAAAGAAAAACCAATCTTTAGAAGGACCTTTACCGGCTCGGCTCAAGTCTAAGTTTACGCCCGGCAATAGAATCTGGAAAGCGATTTCCATTTTGCCCGGGGCATCAGCGCGGACAAAACTAGCCGTAGCTTTGAAGTTTTCTTTATAACTATCAATGGCTACATCAGGATTATCGCCCTCAGCATCTAAAGGATAGCTAAAACGTGTACCGGCAACAACATATTCAGAATTTTCGGTAATGAATGGCGAAGAGTGATTACCACTACTGTTCGGAATCTCGATGATTTCGGTAGTGCGGAAAGTGGACAAATCCACGCGCCCAATTCTTGGCGTATTATTGGCATTGCCAAAAGCCCAACGCCCGTCGTGTTCGCCTTTGGTAACTGACAAGGCAATGTGGTGCAAATCGTCCCAAGGTACAAAACCGTGCGAAGTATTGAGCATTGCTTTGCTTTCTTCACTATACCCGTAGCCATTTTCAGGAAATGTGGAAAAAACCGGCACTATCCGAAACAAACGACCGGAAGGCAAGCCATAAATGCCCATTTGTCCGTTGAAACCACCAGACACAATGTTGTAAAATTCATCGTGCTTGCCCGGAGCAACATATACTTTGGAAGCCGCATCGCCCGAAACCGCTTGGGAGGCTCCGCCTTTGGGCTTACAGCCTGAAAACCAAGTAGTTAGGAGAACTAAGGAGGCTAATAAGCCAACCACTAAAAATCGATTTTTTTTCATAGATTTTAAAATTTGAGAGTAGTTTTTTAAGTTTAAAATTCCCCCTCTGGGGGCTAGGGGGCTTTATTTCTCCCCGTCATTTTGGCGCATAAATTCCAATAGACTGCGGGCATCAGCCACCGTTACGTTTTGATTGGGCATCCGAACCAAACATTGCTCGAGTAGTTTTTGGGCTTCGGCATCTTCAGCCAGCATCATATCTACATTGGTAATCATATTCATAATCCAAACCGGTTTGCGGCGTTTGGTTACATCTTTCCAGCCGGGACCTACTATACGCTCATCGGTGAGTTTGTGGCAAGAAAGGCATTTGGAATCGTAAATGGATTGACCATCAGCCACCATTTTGGCATCTAAAGGATTGGTGATTTGGATGTCGGCTTCTTTGACTTCAGTGCCATGGACTTCTTTTTTCTCGCCTTCTTTCACGGCTTCCTCGAGCATTTTATTGCCTTCTTCTTGGGTTTTTGGTTCGGAGTTGCCTCCACAAGCCCCCAAAAAAACTAGGCTAAACCAGATTAAAATGTACTTTATCATATCTATTAAAAAATTAGGGTTTATAAATTCTCTTTATTAAGAGTAAAAGATGTTTTTATCTTTTATTTAGCAATATTAAAGGCTGTTTGAAGCAAAAAGTATGACTTTTGTCATAAATTAAGAAAAAAAGATTTTTTTATCTTTATATCTGAATTTGATTTATATTTGTAGGGTGGAATGGTGGAATTTTTAGGGTCTTCACCAATTTCAAGAAAACTGTAACGCGGGCTTTAGCCTGCGTGCTTAAGTACGTTTAGGCTTTCTATCAAGCCAACAGATTTCTGATTAGGCGTGAAGCATCAGGCTTGATTTATAAGTAACTGATAATCAAGTATTTACAATATTGTAACACAGCCTTTAGGCTGTGCCTCCCACAGCCTAAAGGCTGTGTTACATTCTTATTTGTCAAAAGCCCAAAAAAATCACTTAACAGGTATGATTTACATAAATATCTGATTATCAAATACTTATTATAAAAATTCTAAAAATCTCCAAATTTGAAAATTCAAAAATTTAAAAATACGTTTATGTTGTCAAAAACTTGTGGTTATGCGATAAGAGGAATTTTATACGTAGCTTCTAAATCCGATGAAAATAAAAATATCGGCATCAAAGAAATTGCCGAAGCCTTAGAAGTTCCTCAACATTTCTTGGGTAAAATAATGCAAGATTTGGTCAGAAACGGGCTTTTGCACTCAATCAAAGGCCCCAACGGCGGTTTTTTTGCTGATGCCGATACTTTAAATCACCCGATTATTGAAGTAGTAAAAGTGGTAGATGGATTGTCGGCATTTCAAAAGTGTGCTTTAGGTTTAGCGCATTGTTCGGGGCAAAATCCTTGTCCTTTGCACTATCAAATCAAAGATTTTAGAGATGCTTTGTATAAAACGCTTTGCGAGCGCAAAATCAGCGATTTGAAAGATGATTTGTTGTTGGGTAAAATTGTGGTGAAGAATTGAAAAAGCCCCCTAGCCCCCGGAGCTAATCTCCCTACAGAATTTTAAAGTGCTGATAATCAATCACTTAACTATCATTATTTTTAATTGGTGTAGTAATTGATAATGCTCAATAATTA
>JALONJ010000339.1 GCA_025455045.1 Microscillaceae bacterium
CTAGCAGATTCGATTTTCTTTTTATACTCCTCAAAGTCAAAGGCGCGTTTGGAAACGCGCAAGTAATTTCTGCTAGGTTGGAAACCTAGCAGATTCGATATATATTCTCAATCAAAAATTCCCCCTCCGGGGGCTAGGGGCTTCTAAAACTCATCCGTTACACAACCCTCCGAAGCCGAAGAAACGGTTTTGTAATATTTATACAAAATACCTTTTTTGAATTTCATAGGCGGTTGAGTCCATTCTTGGCGGCGTTTTTCGATTTCTTCCTCCGATAAATGCACATCTATTCGATTGTTTACCGCATCAATGGTGATTTTATCACCGTTTTTGACTAAGGCAAGCAAGCCGCCTAACTGGGCTTCGGGGGTGATATGCCCTACTACAAAACCGTGTGAACCACCCGAAAATCGCCCATCGGTAATTAAAGCCACGTCTTTGCCCAAACCTGCGCCCATTACGGCGGAAGTGGGTTTGAGCATTTCGGGCATTCCGGGTGCGCCTTTGGGTCCTTGGTAGCGAATGACAATGACTTCGCCTTTTTGCACTTTTCCGGCTTGCACATCAGCAATTAGTTTATATTCATCATCAAAAACGTGGGCGGGTCCTTCAAAAAATTCGCCTTCTTTGCCCGTAATTTTGGCGACTGCCCCTTGCGAAGCTAAGTTACCAAACAGGATTTGAATATGTCCTTCTTTTTTTAAAGGTTCTTGCAATGGCTTGATTATCAATTGATTAGCTGCAAGTGGTTTTACTTCGGCTAGATTTTCTGCCATTGTTTTGCTGCTTACGGTCATACAATCACCGTGCAATAAACCTTCGGCAAGCATCATTTTTAATACTGCGGGAGTTCCCCCGACCTTGTGTAAATCCTCCATCATATATCTGCCACTCGGCTTGAGGTCGGCTAAAAGTGGGGTAGAATCGCTCAATCGTTGAAAATCGGCTAATTTTATATCTATATCAAAGGCTTTGCCCATAGCTATCAAGTGCATAACAGCATTGGTAGAACCACCCAAAACCATTATGAGGCGAATGGCATTTTCAAAAGATTTTTTGGTAACAATGTCTTTGGGTTTTAAATCTCGCTCTAGCAAAAGACGCATTGCTTTGCCCACTGCCAAACATTCTTGGTGTTTGTCTTGCCCAATTGCCGGATTGGAAGAACTGTAAGGCAAGCTCATTCCCATTGCTTCAATGGCTGATGACATTGTATTGGCGGTGTACATTCCGCCACAGGCTCCTGCGCCCGGGCAGGCGTGTTGGATGATGCCTTTGAAGTCTTCGGGGCTGATTTTTCCGGCAAATTTTTCGCCCAATGCCTCAAATGCCGAAATGATATTCAAATCTTGACCTTTGTAATGCCCGGGAGCTATAGTACCGCCATATACAATCAAGCCGGGGCGATTTAATCTGCCCAAAGCCATCATTGCGCCGGGCATATTTTTATCACAACCCACTACGGCTACTATGCTATCATAAAATTGACCACCGGCTACATTTTCAATCGAGTCGGCGATGATGTCGCGCGAAGGCAAAGAGTACAACATTCCTTCCGTTCCATTAGACATTCCGTCACTTACGCCAATGGTATGAAAGATAAGTCCCAGTAAATCAGGGGTTTGATTGACTCCTTCTTTGACTACTTTGGCGAGGTCGTTGAGGTGCATATTGCAGGGATTGCCGTCAAAGCCGGTGCTGACGATGCCGACTTGGGCTTTGTTTAAATCTTCTTCTTGCAAACCCAAAGCATAAAACATTGCTTGCGAAGCGGGTTGGGTTTCGTCTTGGGTAATGGTGCGACTGTATTTGTTTAGCATAAGTTTCAAAAAGTTCTGAGTTTCGGGTTTATAGTTTTCGGGTTTAGTTTCTTTTTAGGGTAATTTTTTATAAGTAATTGATAATCAGATAGTTATGATTTTTGAGTTTTGTCCTGATTCTGTGGCACACAGAACCATAATTCCTGAAAAATTGTGAAGAACTGTAATTTTTTTTCATAAATAATTGATAATCAATCAATTATGAATTATGATTATTTACAAAGTTTTCATTCGCGCACCCGATAGATGCCGGACGGTGGAGACCCCGCGTGGGGGCTTTTGCCAAATTTTTCGGGGCGAGACTTGCCCCCACGCGGAGGCTCCAGCTTTGCCGATAGCGGGGAATTGCGCCCCAATAAAATTTCTTTTCAGCCTAGCAGGCTGAGGTACAATGAGATTTATATAATCGCGTAGCTTTCGTACTCGCCCAAGAGGACTTTTTGTTTGTAAAGGGCTTGCAATTGATATCCCAAAGTGTCTTCCCAATCTTTGCGGAGTTTTGTACCATTGATAGCGCGGATTCCGCATACTTCGAGGGCGGTACTGGTGAAAAACGCGCCATCGGCACTCATTACATCTTCGGGTTTGGAGTGTTTTTCAATGATTTCAATGCCCACTTGTCGGGCAATTTGCATAATGGTGCTGCGGGTAATGCCGGGCAAAATATGTCCTAAAGGAGAAGTGTATAATTTTCCATTTTTTTCATAAAAAAAGTTTGCCCCCGGTCCTTCGGCTACGTTGCCTTCGTTGTCGAGCAACAAAGCATCATCATAGCCTTCGTTTTGGGCTTCGGTGCTGGCTAAAATTGAATTGACATAATGCCCCGCCACTTTTGCCTCCATAAAAAAGGCTTTGGGGTGGGGGCGTTGAAACGAAGATATCATTACATCTAATACATCGTTGCCCAAATAATTGCCCCATTCCCAAACGGCAATCATTACACTTACTTTGCCGGCTCCTTTGAGGCTCATATTGGGTCCGGCAAAAACTAGGGGGCGAATGTAAGCACTAGAGAGGTGATTGTGTTCGAGGAGTTGATAGGTGAGGCTGGTGAGTTGTTCGAGGGTGTAAGGAACTTTCATATACATTCTTTCGGCAGAGTTGAGCAGGCGTTGATAATGCTCGCGTGCCTTGAATATTTGTGTACCTTGTGAGGTGTGGTAGGCGCGGATACCCTCAAAAACTGCATTTCCGTAGTGCAATGATTGGTCATACACGCCGGTTTTGGCTTCCGTAGCCGGAACAAATTTGCCATTCAAAAATACGATGGTGTTTTCTTTAAAATATAAATCCATAGTATAATATTATTAGTTTTTAGATTTTTTATCGGTTTTTAATGATTATTTTAATTAATTTTATAACTAATTGATAATCAGATATTTATAAAGTTATAATACAAATTTTTTTAAAAAAAAAGCCTTTCTCGTAAGTGAGAAAGGCTTGATTTTATATCTTAGGTATATATAAACCTCTCTCACCCTAGTTGGCGAATAATCACCACTAGCACCACGCCGAGAATAATAAAGAGGTTATTAATTTTCATTTTATAAAAATTGGTAAATCTCAATTTGTGCCTTAAAGTTAGGAGATTATTCTCTAATATAACAAATAAACCCCAAACTTTATTTTGAGAAACTTCGAAAATATTTGGTTGTATTGAATTAATACAAAAATATTTTTCTAAAGTTATATTTTGGTTTTTAATTTTTTTCAAAATCTGTCTATTTGATGCCCGCCAGCTTTTGTTTGGCTTGGGTTACTACTTCGGCATCGGGTGATTTATCAATCAAAGATTGGAGGGTTGCTTTGGCTTGAAAGGTCTCGTTTTGCGCCAAATAGTTGTCGGCAATGAGCAAAAAGCCCCGCCCGCGCCATTTTTCATATTGGGCAAATTTTTTATTCAAATCAAATAAAGTCTCCAAAGATTTTTTATAATTTTTCTGCTTATACAAAATATCCGCTACCAAATACTGGGCTTCGGCTCCGCTTTCATCATTGGTCGTATTTGCCAAGTTTTGCAAAGCGGGCAAAGCAATTTCATAACGTCCTTGTCGATACGAAACCTTAGCTTTGTAAAGCAAAGCGGTATTTTTGGCTCCTGCTACATTGGCTTGATTGATAATGGCATCGGCAAAATAATTCAATGAATCAGGTTTATTCAATTGGTAATAACACTCCAACAAACCGGTAAAAGCATTCATTTGCTCGCGTTTGCTATCAGTAGAGCTTGCCAGTACCCGATAAAATGTAGCGGCGGTGGCAAATTGCTGGTTAGCTGATTCCAAATCGGCGGCGCGGCGTGCCGAGCGTGCCAAAAACGCACTCTTGCGCTCTTGCACTACTTGTCGATGAAACCTGAGCGCATTCGCATTATCCGCCAAGCGAAAGTAGGATTCACCCAAATAAAATTTGCTGTCATACGCATAAGCACTTTGCGGATAGCTACTCAAATATTGATTGAATGAGTTGATAGCCACTTGATATTGTTGGTTGAAATAAGCATTTTTAGCATTTTCAAAATATATTTTTTCGGAGGCTTGGCTATTGGGGTTGGCAGTCCGAAATTTTTCTAACAAAGGTGTAAACTCCCCATCGCGTCCTTCATTTGCCAATAACTCCTGCAAACCAAACAAGGCACTCGAGGCATTGGGATGGGTAGTGTAGTCGTTTACCAAATTTTTGTAATCGGTAATAGCGGCTTGGGTATTGCCCAAATTTTTGTAAGCCAACCCGCGCTTGAGCAAGGCATCAGGAATGAGGGGGCTGGTGGGTTTGGTCGTGATTAATTGGGTAAATTGGCTGATAGCTACCGCAAAACTGGCAGTTTCTAAGTCAATAACTCCTTTTTGATACAGGGCTTGGTCAAAATACAAGGAGTTGGGAAATTGAGTAGTAATGATTTCTAAACTTGACTTGGCTTCGGCGGGGCGATTCAAAGTTTGTAAAATCAGCGCGCGTTGGTAGCAAGCATAATCTTTATCCAACTGATTGGAGTTGATAAATTGGTCATAAAAACGCAGTGCCTCTGTATAGTTGCGTTGGGCAAAATAGCAGTCGGCGAGGCGCATCATCGCATCTTCGTAATACTTGCGGTCGGCTTGGTTTTGGATTTGGGTTACATACATTTGAAAATGGGGCAAAGCCAAAGCAAATTGCTGGGTATTGAAATAAGCGTATCCCAAGCTATAATGCGCTTGGAGGGCGTATTTGGGCAAATTGGCTTGCACATCTAAGATTTGTTGATAATAAGGAATGGCGGCTTTGGGATTTTCGCTCAACAGGTAGGATTCGCCCAACCAGTATTTGGTAACTCCCTCTAAATCAGGGTTTTGTGCATTTTTGAGCGATTTTTGAAACATTGTAATCGCCTGTGGATATTGATTGTTGTTAAAAAACTCAATGCCTTTGGAAAAACTGATTTGTTGATAGGCGGCTTTGATGGCATTGGATTTTTGGGGCAAATCCTCAATATAAGTCAAAGCCTCGTCATATTTATTGGAATACAAGTAAGCCTTGCTCAACAAATCCAAAGCCTGCGGACGCTCGGGGTGTTGGGGGTAGTTTTTGGTAAAGGCTTTTAAAGCAGTGATGGCTTCATCGTATCGCTCAGTATCATAGTAGAGTTTGCCCAAAAGCCAGTCTGATTCTTGGCGAATGTTTTGGTCAAAATTGGTCAAACGAGCCTGTTCAAACGAAGAAATGGCAAACTGTTGGTTGCCCAATCGCAAATAACTCAAGCCTAGGTAGTAAGCGGCAGATTGCCCTTGCAAATTGTTGTCGGCGGCTACTTTTTTCAAATTTTCGGTGGCTTCGTTGTAGCTTCCGTTTTGGTAGAGTGCGTAACCCAGGCGATACAACACGTTTTTGTCGGGTTCGCGGTTGAGCAAGCCAATGTATTGTTTATAATAACTCAGCGCATTTTTGAAATCATTGTCAAAAAAATAACTATCGGCAGTCAGCAAGTAAATATCAGCTACTTGTTCAAGGCTCTTGTTGCCATTGAGCAAAGGAGTCGTATATTTGACTACTTCCTCATATTTTTGTTGTTGGTACAAAATATCGGCTATCATTACCGGCACTCGATTGGCAAATTGGGCAGATTTTTCGGCTTTTTGGAGGTCGCGCAAAGCCGAGTTGAGATTATTTTCGCGGTAAGCCAAAAAACCGGCATAAAAACTGGCGGGTGTGGCATATTGGCTGTTGCCGAGTTTCAAATCATCAAAATTGGCTTGGGCTTCGTTGTATTTTTTTTGTTGATAGTATGCCATTGCCATTTTGTACTTGGCTTCAGTGGCTTGTTCACCTTTGGGATTGGCACTGATTACTTGGCGAAAATACTCGGCGGCTTTGAGGTAGTCTTGGTCGGCGTAGTATTGATTTGCCCAGTCATAATAAGCGGTGGCGGCTTTGGGGTGGTTGGGGTAGGCACGCACAAATCGGTCGAGCAAGGCATCGGCATCTTCGGACTTGAGCCTGAGGGCGCAAAGAGCCTGATAATAGTGCGCCTCGATGCTCAACTCCTCGTGGTTTTGGAGTAAGGGGTCTTTGCCGAAGGCTTGCAAGTATTGTTGAAATTCGGCTTGGGCTGAAATGTATTGTTGTTTTTGGTACAATTCCAAAGCTCGGCGAAAATGGCGAGTTATATCATTGGCAACATAAGTGGGCTGGGCATAAGCCCACGATATACCAAGCTGAAGCAATAAAATTATTTTAATAAATCTCATAAGTATCTGATTATCAGTTATTTGGAAACTCTGTAAAACTTTTTTAATTTACATAAATAATTGATTATGAGTTATTTACGATACAATTTCCTTACTAAAATGAGCAATTTGGTATCGTAATTCAATATAAAATTGGGTGTTTTCTTAAGAATTTCTGCTTTTTCAGAGCGAATTTGCTCGAGTTCAAGCATTTTAACTTCCTAATTTGAAATAGTCAATCCGATTAAATAGGGTAAAATCCGATTTTAAAGATGTTTCAACCCAGAAAAGCAAAAAATAACTAAAAATGACCAATTTTAATTTGGAAAAACGCCCAATTGG
>JALONJ010000023.1 GCA_025455045.1 Microscillaceae bacterium
TCTTCAGAGCTTCGCTCGCTACCTTCGCAAAATATTCATTTTGCTTGGTAATGTTTAGAATCACTGAAAAGCGAGAGCTTTTCAGAATTCAATGGAATTCCTAAAGGCAATTCCTGAAAAGTGGTGAAGATCCAATATTTTTATTCTAAATCCGAAATCTGAAAATCACGTCATCTTCTAATCCTACCCGATTTATCGCCTTGCATCAATCTTTCAATATCAGCTACCGAAGATAAATTAATATCGCCCACAATGGTATGCTTGAGGGCGGAGGCGCAATTGCCAAACTCGAGGGCTTTTTGGTCATCTTGGTAAGTGAGCAAGCCGTAAATTAAACCGGCAAAAAAAGCATCGCCCGCCCCGATTCTATCCACAATATGGGTAATGTCTTGCATAGCAGTCTGTAGCAATTCTTTACCATTCCACAGCGAAGCCGAAATTTGATTGTGCGAAGCCGAAATCGAAACTCTTTGGGTATCTACTACTTTTTGAATTTTGGGAAATTTAGCCATCAGTTGTTGGGCTGCTTCCGCAAAATTTTTACTAAAGCCTTGATTATCAATGTCTAAATATAATTCCATCGCCGCTTCATCGCATAAAACGATTTGAGTATTGGCAACCAATTCCGGCAAAATTGTTTGAGGAGTTTTGCCATAATTCCATAAACCCGAGCGAAAATAAATATCACCTGATACGGTCAAACCCATTTTTTGGGCGGTTTTGACGGCTTTTAGACATTCATAAGCGCAGTTTTCGGAAAGCGCGGGCGTGATGCCCGACCAGTGAAACCATTGGGCATCTTTAAAAATCTCCTCCCAGTCAAAACTATCTTTTGCTACTTTATCAAATGCGGAGTCGTAGCGGTCATAAATAATTTTGGTGGGACGCATCACTGCTCCCGCTTCGCAAAAAAACAAACCCAATCGCCCCGGATTCAATTGAATAAAAGTCGTTTCTACTCCGTATTTTCGCAAATGGGCTTGTACCGCATAGCCCAAGTCATTGTCAGGCAAAGCCGTAATATGCGCGACCGACAAACCCAAATGTGCCAAAGAAATACCAATATTAGCCTCACTGCCGCCAAAAACCGCGTCAAAACTTTGGGTTTGAGCTATTTTTTGATAATTGGGTGGGCTAAGGCGCATCATTATTTCGCCGATGGTGATTATTTTTTTCAAAGTATTGAGGTTTCGATAATGATTTTAGATTTTACCTTTCGGTAGTTTGTTGAGAATCAAGCAATTAGTCAAATTTATAAGTACCTGATAATCAATTGGTTATAAAAAAAGCCATTTGTTTTCTAAAATTTGACAGATTTTTACAACAAGGTTGATAAATGTTGCTGAATCATCGCCAAAATTGCTTGACATTCTTCTTTAATTTCTTTGGTTTCATCAATCGACAAAAAATTCATCTTTTCTATCAATTCCAAATAATGGATAGTTTCTTGGACTTTTTTTTCGGCTATTTGCAGCTTGTTGAGGCTATTTGCAGGATTGATTGCCTCAAATGCAAACCTGAGATTTGCTCCAATACTTGTACCCGAACGCAACAACTGCTGACTAATTACAAATTCTTTTTTTGATGCCTGCAAATGCCCACATAATCGCACAACTTTCATAGCCAATTGAAATGCTCTAGTTTGTAGTACACTTTGATTCATTTAGAATATTTTTAGCTTGGGGTGTATCATCATTCACCACACCACCAAACTGTTGGTATTAAATTTTTTTTATAAATTATTGATTATCAATTATTTATGAAATTAAATTACTTCTTTGTTACTTTTGCAGAAGATTGGTGAAGAAGCAATACTACTATACAAAATTTAGAACCACCAAGACACAAAGTCTCTAAGTACCTGATTATCAACATTTTGCGTCTTAGCGTCTTTGCGTGAAAACATCATTTTGCGTCTTAGCGTCTTTGCGTGAAAACATATTTTGTATAGTAGTATTTGAAGAAGCAATACTGTTTTGATAACCGCCTGATTATCAAGCAATTAAAAAACTATTCATTCTACCTTATTCACTATTCATTACTTATTCAATTTTCACTCTTGCCAATTTTGGCGCAAACCAGTGCATTACCAGCCAAGCCAAAAGGTAAGCAAACCCACAAATGGTAAATAAAATATTGTAACCAATGCCGATGTTGCCAATAGATTTGTAATAATCCAATAAATAACCCACCAAAATGGGAAAAAGTATGCCGCCAATTGAACCCGCCATGCCGCCGATGCCCACTACCGAACTCACAGCACTTTTGGGAAACATATCCGAGGCGGTCGTAAAAATGTTGGCACTCCAAGCCTGATGCGCCGCCGCCGCCAAGCTTATGAGGGCTACGGCTTGCCAAATATTTTGGGCAAATTGAATGCTGATGATGGGTAATACGCAAAAAGCAAAAATCAACATTGCGGTTTTGCGGGCTTTGAAATCCGACCAGCCTTTTTGAATCAAATAACCCGATAAATACCCTCCGCCAATACTGCCTATGGTGGTAGCTGTATAGACAATTACCAAAGGTAAACTGGGTTTTTTTAAATCTAAATCAAAAATAAGGGCAAAATAATCGGGCAACCAAAATAAAAAGAACCACCAAATGGGGTCAGTCAAAAATTTACCAAAAACAAAAGCCCAAGTTTGGCGCACTTGAAATAATTTGCCCCAAGCAATGGATTTTTCGGAGCTTATGCTTTCTTCTTTATCACTGTGAATATAATCAAACTCGGCTGAAGAAAGTCTTTTTTGTCGAGTGGGAATTTCAAAATAAACCCACCAAAAAATCAACCAGATAAAGCCAATTGCGCCCGTAATGATAAAAGCCATTTGCCAACCATACCAGCCCAAAATCAAAGGCACTAAAATTGGGGCAACTACTGCGCCTACATTGGCTCCTGAGTTAAAAACGCCGGTAGCCAAAGCCCTTTCTTTTTTGGGAAACCACTCCGCTACAGTTTTGATAGCCGCCGGAAAGTTGCCGGCTTCGCCCAAGCCCAACAAAGCCCGCATCACGCCAAAACCAAAAGTAGAAGCGGCGGCGGCGTGGAGCATCGCGGCAATGCTCCACGCCGTAACGGAAACTGCATAACCGATTTTTGTCCCTAAATAATCAATAATTCGCCCAAAAAATAACAAGCCTATAGCATAAGCCGCCGAAAACGCCATCACAATTCGGCTGTAATCGGTTTCTGTCCAATGAAACTCATCCGCCAGTGCCGGTTTGAGCAAACCGATGATTTGCCGGTCAAGATAATTGATAGTAGTAGCGAAAAAAAGTAAGGCAACCACTGTCCAGCGAAAAGACCCGCCGATATTCTCTTGAGGTGATGTAATGTTTGAAACGTCAAGATTTGATTTATTTACTGTATTCATATTTTTCAAGGTCAAGATTGGTCAAAGAAGTAGGTGAAGGGTTGGGAATTAAGTTAAAATATCTTTCAGCGTTGTAATAGCATATATCTTGAATGATTTTGCCTACCCAAGCTATGTCGTGCGGAAGTTCCCCGTTTTCAATATCGTTGCCAAAGAGATTGCAAAGGATTCTTCGGAAATACTCGTGGCGCGAGAAAGAAAGAAAACTGCGGCTATCGGTGAGCATCCCCACAAAACGACTCAATAATCCCATATTGGATAGGGCATTTATTTGCTTTTCCATTCCATCTTTTTGGTCCAAAAACCACCAGCCTGAGCCAAACTGCATTTTACCAATGATTTTTCCGTCTTGATAATTGCCAATCATTGTGGCAAATACCTCATTATCAGCCGGATTGAGATTGTAAATAATGGTTTTGGTCAATTTTTCTTCTTTTTCCAAACGGTCAAAAAAAGCAGCTAAAGATTGTGCCATCGAGAAATCGCCAATTGAATCGACTCCGGCATCGGCTCCCAGCTTGTGTAAAAGGCGAGAATTGGTATTGCGAATTGCCCCCAAATGAAACTGTTGAACCCAAGCTTTTTCAAAATCCATTTTGGCAAACTCATACAAACAAGCGGATTTGAATTTGATAATTTCCTGATTATCAACTACTTGCTTATTTCTAATTCTTTGAAAAATATTCTTGATTTCGGTTTCGGTATAAGCGATGGCATACATTGTTTCAAGCCCGTGGTCGGAAAGTCGACACCCTTTTGAGGCAAAAAAATCGTGGCGTTTTTGCATCGCCAGCAAAAAAGTATCCCAAGAATTGATTTCAATGCCACTTACTTCCGACAATTGGTCTAAATAAACATTGTAATGAGCCAAATTTTCGGGCGACATCGCTTTATCGGGGCGGAAAGTAGGGAACATTCCCTGTCCTTGATGAAACTTCAAATCATCAATTGGGTCATCGGTGGTACAGAGGGCTTTTACGTTAAAATGCTTGAGAATATTTTGCACACTCCATTGGCTTTTTAATTGAGCATTGCAATTTTCATAAATCGCAATTGCCGAGTTTTTGTCCAATAAATCTTCAATGCCAAAAGGGTTTTTCAATTCCAAATGCGTCCAATGATACAAAGGATTGCGTAAAGTGTAAGGTACGGTTTCCGCCCATTTCATAAACTTCTCATAATCAGAGGCTTGTCCGGTGATATAATCTTCATCAATCCCATTGGCGCGCATAGCTCGCCATTTGTAATGGTCGCCTTTGAGCCAAATTTGGGTCATATTTACAAATACCTTGTCTTCGGCAATTTCTTGTGGGGGCAAATGATTGTGATAATCAATGATAGGCATATCTTGAGCATAGCCAAAATAAAGTTGTTCGGCAACTTTGGTTTGTAACAAGAAATTATCGGAGAGAAAAGGCTTCATAAGCGTTTTATTTAATCATTTTACAAAAGACGAATATTAAAACATTTGCCCTTAAATATCGGTGAATAAAGATAGGGTTGATGGTTAATACTACTATACAAAATATGTTTTCACGCAAAGACACTAAGGCGCAAAATGTTGATTATCAATAAATTGTGCCTTAGTGTCTTAGTGGCGAATTAAAAAATGTATAGCAATATTTTGATAATTAGTTAAATCAATGTAAATAATTGATAATCAACCATTTATAAAGAAATATCTCTTTTCCAAGGAATGAAATCATCTTGCCCCAAAAGCACCGCTTTGGGTGTGTATTCGCCACTTGCCACTCGAATAATTAAATCCAATAATTCCTCCCCTTTCGCCTGAATGGTGTCTTCGCCGGTAATGATAGTTCCGGCATCAATATCCAAAATATCCTTCATTTTTTGAAACAAAGGAGAGTTAGTGGCAAACTTAAGAGTTGGACTGATTGGATTGCCCGTGGGAGTACCTAAGCCGGTGGTAAAAACAATGATATTTGCGCCCGAACCGGCTAATCCCGTGGTAGCCTCTACGTCATTGCCCGGCGTACAAAGTAAATGCAGTCCGGCTTTTTGGGTTTGTTCGGCATAGTCCAAAACCCCCACAATGGGCGATGTACCACCTTTGCGGGCGGCTCCGGCCGATTTCATTGCATCGGTGATTAATCCGTCTTTGATGTTGCCCGGCGAAGGGTTGTAAGCAAAGCTACTGCCTACGGCTTCGGCTTTTTGGGCATAAGTACGCATCAAACGAGCAAATTTTTCGGCATCAACTTTATTTTCACAACGATTGATAAGCTCTTGTTCTACTCCGTTGAGTTCGGGAAACTCAGCTAACAAGGCTTTGCCTCCCAAGGCTACCAGCAAATCGGCGGCATAGCCCAGGGCTGGATTAGCCGAAATACCCGAAAAACCATCTGATCCACCACATTTTAGTCCCAAATTGAGCGCGGAAAAGGGCGCAGGCTTTCGCTCTATTTGGTTGGCTTGGCGCAAACCGACAAAAGTCAATTTGACAGCTTCGGCAATCATTTCAGGTTCGGAAGCACTTTTTTGTTGCTCCAAAACATACAAGGGCTTATCAAATTGGGGCGAAAATTGCTCGATATATTGCTTTAAAATGGGAATTTGGGCATTTTGGCAGCCCAAACTCAAGACTGTAGCCCCTGCTACGTTGGGGTGAGTAATGTAACCCGCTAGGAGTTTGCAAAGTATTTCCGAATCTTGGCGCGTACCGCCACAGCCCCCCGCGTGGGTGAGAAACTTGATACCATCAATATTTTGAAATACACGATTTTGTTTGATTTTTTCTTGTGGAATTAATATATCGGCGGTTATAATATCTTGATTATCAGCTTTTTGAGTATTTAATTGGACTAATTTATCCAAATCAATCTCGTAATTTCTTTTGCTTCCATAACCCAATTTATCAATCAAAATCTCTTTTAGAACCTCCACGTTGCGATTTTCGCAAAAAACCAAAGGAATTACCAGCCAATAATTTGCCGTGCCTACTTTGCCGTCTGAGCGATGATAGCCCCGAAAAGTTCGCCCTTCAAACTTGGAAATATCGGGTTTTTGCCAGTTAAACAATTGATTATCAATAGAATAGCTTTGAGTGGTGTGTTGTATATTTTGAGTAGTAATTGCTTCGCCTTTGTGAATGGTTCGGGTAGCCTTGCCAACCGGCACATCATACATACGAACAAGCTGGTCGGTAAGCAAAGTCTCGGTGGCAAATTTGTGCTTTGCCGCAATATCATTGATCAAAGTAACTGCCTGATTATCAAAATACACCGTTTCGCCTTGCTTCAAATCTTGCAAGGCTACCAACACATTATCCTTGGGATGAATTTTTAAAACTTTTTTCATTTTCAACTTATTTGCTTGCTCGATTTATCAAAAACTATCTATTTCGTAACTATTTGATAATCAATGATTTATATTTCTAATTTGATTCTTCAGTACTTTTCAAGGATTTTGTCATTCCTCGCTTTGCTCGGAATCACTGAAATTGATAAATTTCAGAAAAAAATACTTTTCTCGAAAAGCGGAGAAGAATTTTATCTATTTCGTAACTATTTGATAATCAATGATTTATACTTTTAATTCAAAATTAAATACAAGATAAAAATACTCAATTGGGTTATAATGCTCATTCCGATTGTGGCAGTTGTATAAACCCTCAGCGTAGCTTCGGGCGAGGTATTCGAGAATTTGCTCACCACCCAAAAATAGGCATCGTTGGCGTGGGAAATTGCCATTGAACCGGCTCCCATTGCCAAAACCGCCAAAATCCGCCCCCATTCACTATCCAAGCCCAATTCGCCCAACATAGGCAACACCAAAGAAGCCGAAGTAATCACTGCCACTGTGCTAGAGCCTTGAGCCGTTTTGAGAACAAAAGTGATTAAGAAAGGAAAAAAAATCCCCAAATGCAAGGGTTTGAGCATTTCGCCCAAAGCCCCACTCATATTCGTAGCTTGAATCATCTCGCCAAATGTGCCTCCCGCCGCAATAATTGCCAAAACAATTCCGGCTTTTTCTACGCTTTCGCTCAACCAATGCCCGATTTCCGATTTTTTGGCGGGGCTTATCAAAGTCAGGGCTATGAGCAAAGCCAAAAACAAAGCGATAATCGGCTCACCCACAAAAACAATGATTTGAATAATTGAATGATTGTGCCAATGGGCAAACCAAAGCAAAGCGATGGATTTGAAAGCGATTAAAAATATGGGAAAAAAAATGCAAAAAAAGCCTAATCCGGCTTGTCCAATTTCATTTTCAACTTTATTTTTTTCTATTTCCAAAGGATTTGTGGCAATGGCAGGGTTTGAATCGGCAGGCGAAATACTGCGGTATTTTGCCCAATAATAGCCAAATACCGCCCCCGGAATAGCCAAGCCAATCCCCAAAAGCATCACCAAACCCATATCACTGCCCAATTTGCCCACTGCCGCCGAAATGCCCGGGTGAGGTGGAACCAAGCAATGCACTGAATATAAGGCAGTTGCGAGCATACTTGCCATCATTACTTGATTGAGTTGGGCGCGTTTTACCAAAGATTGGTTCAAACCACTTAAAATAATAAAACCCGAATCACAGAAAATAGGCAAGCCTACCACAAAACCCGTAATGCTGATGGCTAAAGGAGATTGAGATTCGCCTACTTTTTTCAAAATAAAATTTGCCATTGCGATAGTTGTACCCGTTTTTTCCAAAATAACCCCTAGGGCAGTTCCCAAAATTATCAGCAAACCGATTTTTTCCATAGTATGTCCAAAACCGGCTTTGAGGGCAATGATTATTTTATCAAGAGGCAATCCGGCAAAAATTCCGGCAAACAAAGCCACCGAAAACAGCACAAAAAAAGCATTGATTTTGAGGTAGGTAGTTCCCCAAATAATAAATAAAATGCTGATTATCAATAAAATAAGTAAATACATAGAGTAGGGTAAAATGGGAGGCGGTAATTTTTTTGGCTATTTTTCAATCAATTTACCAAAACGAAAAGCCCAATCGATGAGGTTTTTGTCGGCTTGGGCAATTGCTTCCGATAAGGTAAGGGGGTGAGTGATAATAGATTCGAGATACTTTAGTGCTAACTCCTTGATAATCAGTGGCTTAAACTCTAAACTACCGCATACTGCTGCCACCGGAATTTGTTGTTTTTGAGCAACTCGACAAACACCGGCTACCACCTTGCCCTGCAAAGTTTGCTCATCAATTTTGCCTTCTCCGGTTATAATCCATTGATAATCAAGGGTTTTTTGTTCAAATTTGGTAAAATTCATCACCAATTCTATACCGCTTTGCAAAGTTGCCCCCAAAAAAGCTACAGCACCCGCGCCCAAACCACCCGCCGCGCCTGCCCCTGCCCCTGCCCAATCTGATACTTGCATATTGAATTGATTTTCGATGACTTGGGCAATGTTGCGTAAACCTCCATCTAAGTATGCAATTTCGGTGGGTTTCGCGCCTTTTTGCGGGGCATACACATAAGCCGCCCCGTTTTTGCCAAATAAAGGGTTTTTGACATCGGTTGCCACAATAAATTGGGTTTTTGCAAGTTTTGGGTGGATATTTTGGGTCAAAACTCGCCGAATTTTGGGCAAATTGCCACCGGTCGGCAACAATCTATGGTCGTTTTGGTCCAAAAATTCATAACCCAAAGCCTGTGCCATACCGATTCCGGCATCATTGGTAGCACTGCCGCCAATCCCCAAAATGATGGTTTTTGCGCCCTGTTCAATAGCCGCCAAGATTAGCTCGCCGGTGCCATAACTGCTGGTATTCATTGGATTGCGCTCCCAATCTTCCAAATGTACCAAGCCCGAAGCCTGCGCCATCTCGACGAAAGCCGTTTGTTGGTCGGCAGAAATACCATACTTTGCTTCAATCGGGCGGAAAAGTGGGTCTTTGACTATTTTTTTCAACAATTGTCCGCCACTGTGGTAGGTCAAAATTTCGGCAGTACCTTCGCCACCATCGGCTAAGGGAAAAATATCAACCACAAATTGGGCATTTGCCGCCAATAATCCTTCTTTAATCAATTCACTTACTTGTAAGGCTGACAAAGAGTCTTTAAATTTATCGGGGGCAACGAGGATTTTCATTATTCAATAACTATCTGATTATCAAGTACTTATATTAAATAGAGTTACGCAATTGTTTCAAAGCTCTACCCATTTGAGTTTCAATGGTTTTGATAGAAAGATTGAGGGCTTCGGCAATTTCTCGGTATTTGAGTCCTTGGTCACGACTCATTCGAAAAATCAGGCGTGCTTGTGGGGCGAGTTTATCAATTGCCGCTTCAATTTTTTGATTCGTTTCATAAAAAATCATAGTTTGCTCAGGGCTTTCGCAAGCCTGGGCGTGGTGATAACTGATTTCTTCAAACTTGCTCGATTGACGAGCATATTGACTTCGCAAATAATCTAGGCATTGATTGTGAACGGATTTGAACAAATACGACTGAAAAGAGGATTGAATATTGATGTGTTCGCGGTGTGTCCAAATCCGCAAAAAAACATCCGAAACCAACTCCTCGGCTTTTGCTTCCGAATGAACTACCCGATAAGCATATTTGCATAAATTGCTATAAAAATGATGAAATAAACCCTCAAAAGCCCGATAATCAGCCGTATTGACTACTTTTTGAAAAAGTAAATTTACTTCGGAACTATTTTTGGGGCTGAGTGGAGAAGTAGCTGAGTAGTTATTAGTCATTTTATTCACAAATTTAATATTTTTTGAATTAAAAATTGTATTTATCCAATATTCTTAAGCTCATTTAACTCGGGAGGTGTTTTGAGGGCTTCAATCCCTTAGAATGCCTTTTGAACCATAATTTGAAACTAGAGAGTTTTGTTTTATTTCACAAATAAAAATTTGAATTTTTTTAAGATAATTTTTTGACAACGTTGCCGAAAACGTTGTCAATTTTTGATGTTATTAAAAAATAAGTTGCTCTAATTCATTTTAAATCGTTTGCACATATTTAGTTATTAAAAATTGCCAAACAAAAAGCAAAAAACACAATTGTACTTTTTTTATATTTTGCTATTTTTGAATAAAGACTTTTGTGGGGGCAAAGCCTCGTTTTCTCGTCATTTTATCAACGCTCCGACTTACCCAAAAATCAATCCCTTCGCGGAGCTGAAGGATTTTTACGTATGATAAATTTGACCAAAAATTTGCTGCTTGATCATTCAATACCCACCAATGCTAAATTGCAAGTACCTGATAATGAGGTATTTAATTATCCAGAAAAAGTTTTGCAATTTGGCACCGGCGTTTTACTGCGAGGGTTGCCCGATTATTTTATTGACAATGCCAATCGACAAGGTATATTTCAAGGGCGGATTTTGGTGGTAAAATCCACTTCGGGTTCGGCAAAAGCGTTTGAGGCACAAAACGGGCTATATACTTTGGCGGTGCAAGGTTTGAAATATGGTAAGATAGTTAATAAATATATCATTAATTCGGCAATCAGTCGGGTAGTTTCGGCAAACGACCATTGGGCAGAAATCTTAAAATCGGCTCAAAACCCTGATATTCAGGTAGTTATATCCAATACTACCGAAGTAGGTATTCAATATACCGAAGAAAGTATTTATCAAACTCCACCAACTTCTTTTCCGGCAAAACTAACGGCTTGGTTGTACGAGCGTTTCCAAAAGCTAGGCGAAAATAGCCCCTTTACGGTCATTGTTCCTACCGAGTTGATAAGCGAAAATGGCAAGCAATTATCGGAAATAGTGCGCCGTTTAGCCCGATTTAATCATTTAAGCACTGATTTTTTGACTTGGCTTGCCCAAAAAACAGTTTTTTGTAATTCTTTGGTAGATAGAATTGTAACCGGAATGCCCGAAGCCGAAACTGCCCAAGCGATGTACGCCGAACTGGGTTATGAAGACAATCTTTTGACCGTTACTGAGCCATACAAACTGTGGGCAATCGAGGGCGATGCGCGGGTGCGCGAGGTTTTGAGTTTTGTGCAGGTAGATGAAAGTGTAGTGATTGATACCGACATCAGCTACTACCGCGAGCGCAAACTGCGGATTTTGAATGGTAGCCATACGATTAGTGTTTGCAAAGGCTATTTGCAAGGTTTGAATACCGTATTGGAATGTATGCAAGACTCAGCAATGAGTTTGTTTTTTAATCAAGTCATTCACGAGGAGATTGTGCCTACTATTCCCGGGGCGATTCCTTACAAAATTCAGACTTTTGCCAATGAAACTTTAGACCGCTTTCGTAATCCTTTTTTGAAGCATTGGTTATTGAATATCACCTTGCAAGGCACTTCTAAAATGAAAATGCGAAATGTGCCGACTATGTTGCGCTATTACGAAAAATTTGGCGAAATTCCCGAAAAAATGACCGAAGGTTTTGCTTATTATTTACTTTTTATGTGCGGAAATAAGGGCGAAGACAGCAAATACTATGGTTTGAGAAAGGGCGAAAAGTATCTAATCAACGATGAATCCGCCGCATATTTTGCCGAGATGTGGCAAAAAGTTGAACAAGGGAATGAATCAAGTTTAAAAACCTTCGTGCAAGAAGTTTGTCAAAATATCAGTCTTTGGGGTGAGAATTTGACCAAAATGTCGGGGTTTGTGGAGAAGATTGTAGCAGTGTTGCAAGATAAGGTTTGATTTCGCTTCATCGTTATTGGTCTTTGAGAAATGCAGTTTTTTGAGACCAATATTTTTCAAAATTGGGTGAAGGTTTTTATAAATGACCATTTATTGTTTCATTTCAGACCTTAATTGTCCTATTTGCTCGATTGTAAGGTTTGTTCCTTTGGCAATAGTGGTATTATCTAAACCTAGAGTAATGAGGTTTTTGGCTATTTCAATTTTTTCTTCATTTCTTATTTTGTCCTCCGCCTCCAACTTCAAAGAAAGAACCTCACTTGCTTTCAAGTGCAAATAATCCAAATAACGGTTATAGCCATATTGTTGGGCTGAGTCTAGGCGCATAATGTCTAAAACTTCCTTTGCCTCTGCCAAACCTTTTGCCTTGAACTCGTCTTTGACTTCGTTATTTTTTAAAAAATAAACCCATTCATCCAACGTATCTTTGGTAATATCATTGAACTGATTGACTTTGATAATATAATATTCGGGAAAAACATCAGATACATTTTGCTTGGCAAATGCTTCCTTTTGCCGGTTGGAAAGTTGTAATACATCTTTTTCGTGCAAGCCTTGAAAGTTGGTTGTACCCTTATACAAATAATCTTTACCTTGCCCTAAATCAAAATAAACAATATTTACAGAAATTACTTTTTTGATAGCTGAGTATGGTTGTCCCAAACTTAAGTTTTCGGTCAAAGTCTTCGATGCACCGTAAGCCATTCGATGAAAATAATCTATTTCGTAAGTGGTTTGAATTTCTATGATAAAAACTTCATTTTTAGCATTTTGGGTTAAAATATCTACTCGATTATATTTATCATCATCGGTTTCTTGATTGCCTTCGCTTTCCAAAATCTCTTGAATTTTGATGTCTTCAAACAAAAGTTCGGACAAAAAACCCTCCAAGACCACAAAATTAGCCTTATTGCGAAGTAGTTTTTTGACTGCCCAATCAAAACGAATTAATTTTTTGCTCATTTCAGTTTTACTTTTAAGCAAATTTAAGTGTTTCTGGGGGAAATTCAGACGGTATGTAAAGATTCTCAATAGTTTGCTCGTTGGTTTGGAAAATTGAAGATACAAAAAAAGCCAAGACTCCCGCCTTGGCTTTCCCTATTTTAAGGGTAAAAATACCTCAATCACTATCCTTGCCACTCAAATCTTTTTTCTTTTCGGTGGAGTAGGTGAAATAAAATTGCATTTGGGTTTTCACGGTTTCACCTTGTTGGTAGCCGATGGCTTTTACTTCGTTTAAGCCTTCTTGGTAATCGGTTTGCCATACGTAATTAGCTGATTTAGTGCGTTTTCCGAGTGAATTGCCATTCAAATATACTTCTACTTCCTCACAATTGCTGAATATTTCGAGGTCTTGTTTTTTGCCTCGCTCGCCGGTGCGGTGCGTCCACGTGTGCGAGTAAATGTAAATCATCGGCTCATCAGTCCATTGACTTTGATAGTAATAATACAGGCTTTTAGGCTTGCGGTCAAAGGTCATCGTGCCTTTTTGATTGAGGTGGGGAATATTGCCTATTTTGGCAAAACTCGTAAAATCAAACATATTCCAAATTGTCCCACCCAGCACCCAGTCATTTTTGGCAATATAATCCCAATAGGCTTTGTGAAACAGTACTTGATAAGTTTCCGAATGGTCAAATCGGGCTGGATTGTTCACGTGAAAGCCATATTTGCCTTCCGCGCCGTATTCCGTAACCAAGATTTTCCAATTCGGACGTTCTTGGTGTTCTTTTTCCATCATTTTCCCAAAGCCATCAAAAGTTGAGATGCCACCATACACATCTGCCCCCGTGTACCAACCAAAATAGCGGTTACGCCCCTGAATATCTGTATATTGCATTATCCGTTCATCTTTCAAGTCGTTTTGAGCTTGAATAGTCGGGCGCAAAGGGTCGAGTTCTTTGGCTTTTTTAGCTACGGCTTCGGTACAGCGCAAAGCCCATTCCGTAACATCTGCCGTAAAAGTTTCGCGGTAGTATTCATTGCCCACGCCCCACATTACGATAGAAGGGTGATTTTTGTCGCGGTAAATCATTTCTTCCATCATTTTGACGGCATTTTGCACAAACTTTTCCGTACCTACGGCATTCACGACCGGAATTTCGGGATAAACCAATAAACCCAAACTATCGCACAGATACAGTTCGTAAGGGTGATGCGGATAATGCGACATTCGCACGAAATTCGAACCCATTTTTTTGATAAAAATATAATCTTGACGCTTTGCGGCACTGTCCATTGCCCAAGCCTTGCCAAAAATATCTTGGTGGGCATTCACGCCTTTCAATTTGACTCGTTTACCATTCAAAAAGAAGCCTTTATCCGCCGTAAATTCAATGCTTCGAAAACCAAAATTTTCGGATTTTTGGTCAATTACTTTGCCTTGGGCATCATACAAAGTAGATACAATTCTATACAAAATCGGCGATTCAGGACTCCACAATTGCGGATTTTTGAATTGCATTTTTTGGGTAATTGCGGGCTTTTGTCCGGCAGGAATGGTTGTTTCGGCGATTTGCGAAAGGGCGATTTCATTGTAAGGATTGATGAGATTGGTAATCAATCGTACTTTTTGGTCGGTTTTAGATTTATTGTTAAATGTGGTAACTACCTCTATATCAGCCGATTGATAATCTACTTTGGGCGTTTTGATATGAATGTCTTTGATAAAAAACGGATTCCAAGCCATCAATTCTACTTCGCGGTAGATACCGCCTTGAAAATTGTAATCGGCAGAATGGGGCGGCACATCAAAGTCAAAACGATTGTCCACCTTCACCGCCAAGACATTGGGGGTATCAAAATTAATAAATTCATTCAGCCCAAAGTGAAAATCGGTGTAACCTCCTACGTGTTTGCCGACCAACTTGCCATTGACAAATACTTCGGCGGTTTGATTTGCCCCTAAAAAGTTGATTCTGAGGTATTTATCTTTCCACTCGTTTGGTATTGTGAAAGTGCGGCGATACCAACCAATGCCTCTTTGATACATTTCGGTTATATCCAAGGTGTCGCGGTAGTTGCGTTGGTCAAATTGATTCAAATTGCCATTCCAAGTATGCGGAACTTGAATGGGTTGCCATTTCGAATCATCAAAACTGGAGGCTTCTGCCCCTTTTACATCCCCCATTTGAAATTTCCAATCATTTTTAAGTTGAATCGTTTGTCGGTGATGTTTTTGTTCCTGCCAAGTAACTACGGTATATTCGTCGGGCGGGAGAATGATATGCACAAACTTGGCTTCCCAAGCCTCCATTTCGTATTCTAAGCGGCGTTGAGTTTTGAAAATTTCTTGGGGCAGTTCTACGATTACTTTTTGTTTTATGGGGCTAACCAAGAGCATAAAGGTCTCATTTTCAGCCACAAATTTTCTGTGCAAAGCAATGTGATAAGCATTGGATTTGACTTTGGGAGAAATGTCATTGTCAAAATTGCGGTGTCGTCCCGAAGTTTTGCAGCGAATCGAAGTTCCGACCCAAGAATCATAATAAAAAAAGCTTACTTTCCTTTTTTTCTTATCCTCCTGAATCGGCATATTGAAAATCGCTACCCAATTCCATTCCTTGGGCAAAGTAGGCGAAAACTCAAAAGGCACTCGTTCTTCGGCGTGGGGTTTGATGCCCAAATAGTCGATTTTATAAGGGTTTTTGCCCTGTAGTTTTTGATTTTCGGAATTCGAGGGGGTTAAAATTAAAGGTTTATCTCCTTGTAAGCCCCCAAGTTGAAGATTTTGGGCAACTAATTGATAATCAAGCAGATATAAATTAAATAAAAATAAAAATAAGCTTCGTTTCATTTTTTAACTATTTTTTGAAATAAGACGAAATAAAGATTGATTCCCCTGAAAATCCAATTGATTTTAAGCAAGATAAGGGCAAAGTTCCTTTTTTTCGTCTTTCAATCAAATGTAATCTTCATGAATGTAAACTTAAATTTATCCACCGCCAAAAAATCCAAGAAGTTTTACCAACACCTTACTTTTCAGGTACTTATCGCTATTATTTTGGGGATTATACTTGGGTATTTTGTGCCGGATGTTGGGGTAATGATGCAGGTTTTCAGCAAAATTTTTATCAATATGATTAAAATGCTGATTGCGCCCATTATTTTTTGTACGATTGTGATTGGGATTGGCAAAGTGCAAAATATGCAACAATTTGGGCGTATCGGTGGCAAAGCTCTTTTATATTTTTTGGCAGTTACGACTTTAGCCTTGTTGATTGGGGTAATGGTTGCCAATTTTATCCAACCCGGCGCGGGCTTAGACCCCGACAAACTCGCCAAAGGCGATGTATCGCAGTATGTAAGCAAAGCCAAAGAAAAAACCGCCCTCGACCATTTGATTGAGATTGTTCCCGAACACATTATTGGCGCATTTGCTCAAGGAAATTTGTTGCAAGTGCTTTTTTTCTCGATATTATTTGGCATTGCCGTTTCAAAAATGGGCGAACAAGGCAAATCTCTCATCAATATTTTTGATAAAATCCTGCACGCCTTGTTCAAAGTAATGGCAATGATAATGATTTTAGCTCCTTTGGGGGCATTTGGCGGCATGGCTTTCACGATTGGCAAATACGGCTTGGCGGTTTTGATTCCCTTGGCAAAGCTGATGCTCACGGTTTATATTACAATGGCAATTTTTATTTTTGTATTACTCAATTTGATTTGTAAATGGAATGGCATTTCGCTCTGGAAGCTCTTGGGATTTATCAAAGAAGAAATTTTGATTGTCTTGGGTACGTCTTCCTCTGAATCGGTTTTACCGAGAATGATTGACAAAATGGAGCATTACGGTTGCTCAAAACAGGCGGCTGGCTTGGTGATTCCGACCGGTTATTCATTTAATCTCGACGGGACAAGTATTTATCTCTCGATGTCGGTGATATTTTTGGCGCAATTATTCAATGTCAAACTCTCGTGGCAAGAGCAATTGGGCATCATTGGCGTATTGGTTTTGACCTCCAAAGGAGCGGCGGGTATCACCGGCAGTGGGTTTATTGTATTGGCTTCCACCCTTTCTTCATTTCCTCAAATTCCAATTGAAGGTTTGGGGGTTTTATTCGGTGTGGATAGATTTATGTCGGAAGCCCGCTCCATTACCAACCTTATCGGCAATGCCGTAGCTACGGTGGTGATAGCTAAAAGTGAAGGCGAATATCACCCACCCCAAGTGGTGGAGTATGAAGATGATTGAGAATTTTCAAATTTTTTAATTCATTGGTTATCAAGCATTTAATAAAACTTTTATACTCAATATTTTGGGTGTTTTTTATAAGTAATTGATAATCAATGGATAATCTCAAAATTATTTCCCTTACTCCAAACTTTTCTCAATTCCCATTTCCAAGCCTCGTAACTCCGCCAGCCCGCGCAACCGCCCAATTGCCGAATAACCCGGGTTGGTTTTTTTATGTAAATCGTCGAGCATTTTATGTCCGTGGTCGGGGCGAAAAGGCATTTTAATATCTTTTCTATTTTCCCAAATGCGGGTTTTTTGCTCCAAAACTAAGGCTTTCATCACGCCGTACATATCTACATCGCCCGCCAAGTGGTCGGCTTCGTGAAAATTGCCTTCCGAATCGCGCTGCGTACTGCGCAAATGGATAAAGTGAATCCGATTTCCTAGGCGTTTGACCATTCCCACCAAATCATTGTCGGCTCTTACTCCATAGCTTCCGGTACAAAAACACAAGCCATTGGCTTGATAATCAGCACTTTGTAATAATTGAACCGCGTCAGCTTCAGTACTTACTACTCGGGGTAAACCCAAGATTGGGAAAGGAGGGTCATCGGGGTGAATGGCTAAATTAATTCCTAATTCTTGAGCAGTTGGGGCAATTTGATTTAAAAAATAATACAAATTGTGGCGCAGTTCGGCATCACCTATGTATTTATACGCATCTAATCGGGCTTGAAACTCTGCCAATGTATAGCCTTCTTCTGCGCCCGGCAATCCGGCAATAATATTTCTAACTAATTGATTATGAGCCGATTGATCTAATTTTTCATAGTATTTTTGGGCTTTCTCGATTTGTTGGGTTGAGTAATCCTTTTCGGCTTGGGGTCTTTTTAGCAAAAATAAATCAAAACAAGCAAAAGCTGATGCTTCAAAACGCAGGGCGGTAGAGCCGTCTGGCATTGGATAGTCTAAATCGGTTCGAGTCCAATCCAAAACCGGCATAAAATTATAGCATACTGTATCAATGCCACATTTTGCCAAATTGTGCAGAGTAGCTTGGTAATTTTGAATGTATTGTTGAAAATTTCCCGAAGCGGTTTTGATGGATTCGTGAACCGGCACACTCTCAACTACCGACCAATACAGACCGGCTTGGGAGATTTCGGCTTGGCGTTTTTGGATTTCCTCGACTGTCCAAACTGTGCCATTGGGCAAATGATGCAATGCTGTAACTATGCCCACAGCTCCGGCTTGGCGAATATCTGCCAGAGTAACCGAATCATTGGGACCAAACCAACGCCAAGTTTGTTCTAATGCCATTTGGAGATGCTAATTGTAAATTGGGGTTTATGATTTATTTAATTTCTTAATAATCAATTAGTTATATTATGAATCTTGGATTTTTCGATTCAATTTTTCAAAGGCTTTTTGAGAATCAAATGGAGGTGATTGGGAGTTTTTTTGCTGCCACATTTGGTATAATTCATTGAAAATCAATTCATTGGCTTGACTTTCGCTGCGCCATTCTATAACTTGCTTCTTTTGTTTTGAATTGGCTTCACCAGACAAACACAAAGCTATAATTTCCCAAATCTTATCCTCTTTCATCGACATCATTGTTCAGTGAATTTAATAATTTAATGGTTCAATTGTTAATTTGGGGATTGAGTCCAAGCCCTAAGGGTTTTTAAAACCCTAAGGGTTTAAACTATCTTGAAAAATTACTATGAATTAACCATATTAACGATAGAGCCTAATTTAATTATTAACTAGCTGATAATCAGCTAGTTATTTGGTGTCAGCTAGGCAGAATATTTTATTTTTAAAGTATTGTTAATTTTATTTCAAATCTTCAATACTTGATATGATTTCGTAACTACCTGATAATCAGATAGTTATAAAATTTTAAATTTTTTTATAAATCTTTGCTTATCAGTCAATTAGTTCAAAATCCGAAACTAGAATCTCCACAGACGATTATCATATTTAAGACGCAACAAATGGCTTTTTCCCTGACAATACACAAAAAAAATCTTGTTTGTAAGGGTAAATTTATAAAAATTACATCATATAAGAAATTAAATTTTTCCAAGAAAAAATAGACCTCGATTTTAATCACTTACTCATATTTCTTTTTATGATGCAATTTAAACTACACCTAAGAGCCTTCAAACCGCCAAAATTATGGCTGGGATTGATACTTTGCTTTTTTTCTTTGGGAGTTTGGGCGCAAACTGGTACTATCAAAGGAAAAGTACTCGACTCAACCAACGATGAGCCACTTCCCGGTGCCAATGTGTTGATTAAAGGTACTTCCAAAGGTACTGCAACTGATTTGAGTGGCGAGTTTCAATTAAATTTGGTAAGCCAAGGAATGCAAACTGTGATAGTAAGCTACTTGGGTTACAAAGAGATGGAAACCCAAGTAGAAGTTATTGCCGGACAAACCGCAACACTAAACATCAAACTGGAAAGCAACGCCGGACAACTGGGCGAAATTGTTATCAAAGGTAGCCTTGAAGGGCAAGAAAAAGCCCTCAACCAACAACGTACTTCGGATAATATCAAAAATATTATCTCGGCTGATTTGATTGGTCGATTTCCTGATTTGAACGTAGCCGAAGCCCTCCAAAGAGTACCCGGGGTAAATATTGAAAGAGATCGGGGTGAAGGTGGCGAAGTGCAAATGCGGGGCGCGCCTCCTTCATTTACAACTATCAATGTAAATGGTGAGCAAATTCCCGGCTCGCAGGGACAAGGGCAACGCAATCAAGAGCTTTCAACGATTCCTGTGGATCAATTATCATCTATCGAAGTAACCAAAGCTATTACTCCTGACCAAGATGGCGATAACATCGGCGGCACAGTGGATTTAAAAACCCCAACCGCCAAAGGATTGAAAGCTCGCGGAAAAATGGAGTTGGGAGGAGGTTACAATAATATTGTCGAAAAAACCAATTTTATTGGTCGGGCAAGCTACAATCAACGCTTTTTTGCCAATGACCGCTCAAAAGACGGCTTGTTGGGTATTTCGGTAGGTGGTAGTTATTTCTCAACCAACAACGGGCGCGATAGAACTTCTTATAATTATCCGGCAAATAAAACGTTTGCTTCGGATGGTAATCAATATGTGTTACCAACTTTTTATCGCTTGCGTGATTTGGAAAACCTGCGAACTCGCAGCGGTTTGGCGGTTACTTTTGATTTGAAATTTAATGATAATCACGAAATTGTCTTCAATTATATGTATAGCCAACGCTTCGACCGTGATGAAGAAAAACGGACGCAATTTGACCTTGGCAGAGGTAGCCAATCGGCCCCGGTTTGGGACATTGTCGAAGGCGAAACCCTACCCACCGCGAATCGAGCTACCAGTATTCGGCGCTTTACCAACCCCAGAGAGTTTAATGTACAGACCAATACTTTGTCATTGACCGGAAATCATAATTTTAGCAAATTTTCAATGGATTGGTTGGTTTTTGTTTCTGATGCTACCAACAGCGATGCCAATGGACGGTTGTATGATTTTAGAAGTCCTACTTTTACGGCAGATATTGATGGTATGTACACCGACTTTGCCAATGTAAGAGCCAGAAATCCCGAAATTGATGTTCACGACCCTTTTACTATCACGCGTTTTTTGGATTATGACGACCGTGAAACTTGGGTAACTACGCGTAACAAATCTTTTAAATTAAATTTCAATATTCCTTTTAAAATCGGTGAAAATACCGGTTTGTTCAAAGTGGGTGGAAAATATCGAACCATTGATAATGAGCGCAATCTGTTTTTGCAAGAATATAACTACAATCTGCGCGATATTAATGATGCCGACCAACGGCGACTATTTGCCACTTTTATCTCTAATCAAGAAGATCGTCAGTTTTTCAGAAACCGAGTAAGGTTTGGACCAACGGTTGATTTCAACAAAGCCGATGCCTTTATTGCCGCCAATCCGAACCGATTTACTTTTGACCCCATCGATTCGGGAAATGAGTCAATACCCCAATTTTATGATGCCACCGAAGAAGTAATTGCTACTTATGTGATGGCAAAAATTCAAATCAAAAAATTGATGTTATTGGGCGGATTTCGTTATGAGCGCACCAATGTAGATTATATTGCTAATTTTAGTGCTTTGACTCCGGCAGGCGCATTTGACCCTGCTTCGGTACGTTTGGTTAGTGGGGGCAATAATTTCAATTTCTTTTTGCCTAATTTTCACGCCAAATATGCTTTGGATAATTTGACCAACTTACGCTTTGCCGTCACCAGCAGTTTTGCCCGCTCCAATTTTGGTGATTTAGCTCCTTCCGAAAGACGTGCCTTGAATAACCAAGAAATTACGCGAGGTAATCCTAATCTTTTGCCGGCGCGCGCCCTCAATTTTGATT
The DNA here is from genome assembly GCA_025455045.1 of Microscillaceae bacterium. Classification (GTDB taxonomy): domain Bacteria; phylum Bacteroidota; class Bacteroidia; order Cytophagales; family Microscillaceae; genus JALONJ01. The sequence continues at coordinate 21,557 of JALONJ010000023.1, forward strand.
TGATGTATGAAAAATATTTCAAAAATGTAGGAATTATTTCGGGTGGAGTATTTTATAAGCGCATCAGAGATTTCAATTATTTGCGAGCAACTACCGAACCCGTGCAAGTAGGCATAGACCCCAATACCCAACAGCCTATCATTGAGGATTTTACGGTGGAGCAACCTTCCAATGGCGATATTGCCAATTTGGTGGGAGCTGAGGTAAACTTACAATTGAATATGGACTTTTTGCCCGGTATCTGGAAAGGCTTGGGTTTGTATGCCAATTATACATTTACCAATTCTAATGGCAATACGTTTGAAAGAAACAATGTAAGGCTACCCGGTCAGGCGCGCCATACCGGTAATGTTGCCCTTTCGTTTGATTGGAAAGGTTTCACAACTCGGGCAATGCTCAATTTCAATGGCGGAGTGATTCGCTCCTTAGGACCCACCGATGAGTTTGATACTTGGCGAGCCGACCGCTATCAATTGGATTTATCAGCCGCTTATGCCATTAACAAAAAAATGCGCGTTTACGCTGAGTTTATCAACTTGACCAATCGCCCTGAGTTAGAATACTTTGGGGTTCGCTCGCGTCCAAGCAATATTGAATACTTTGACTGGTGGAATCGTTTTGGAATTTCCTATAGTTTTTAAAGTATATAATCGTCTGATTATCAATCACTTATATTTTACTTCATCAAACTTTAAAAATGATATAATTGCTTGATTATCAGATTTTTATCAAAAAAAATAATTGAAAATTAAAAAAATCAATTCAATGATTACAAAATATATAAAATGGATACTTCTGAGCTTAAGCGGACTTTTGTTGCTGACTTTTACCGCTTGCCAGAAAGAGTTTGATTATGAGCCGGTTACGCCCAAAGTGGTATTTACCGGTGGCAATACGGTTGCTGCCGCCCCGGGCGGAACTAATAAAGTTCGTTACGAAGCCCGAGCTTTGGCGGGTATTACCAATATCAAAATTACTCGCTCGATCAACAATGCCGCCCCAACCGATTTTGACAATTTGACTTATGATGGTTCGCAAGTATTGATAGCCAATGAGTTTGATTATACAAACACCAATGCCTTAAATGACAAAGTAGTTTTTAGCATAGAATTGACCGACCGCAATGGGCAAAAAAGTGCAGCTTCCAGCTTTACAATTGAAGTCGGGAAATTATACATTACCGAAACTACCACCGTAGGTACTACTTCGGTCATCCGATTAGCTCCGCCCGGGGGCTTTACTAAAGCTGTAATCAATGATGACTTTACCTTTAGAGGTGATAGAAAATACTGGATTGAAGGTATTATTGAATTAGACCCGGCTAGGACTTACACTTTTCAGCCCGGAGCCGAGTTTTATGCCCGTACTGGAGTTGGAGTAGCCGTAGCCGCTTTTCGAGTACCCGCCGGAAAAAGTGTAGTAATGGCTGGTACTAAAGACAAGCCGATTATTATGACTAGCGACAAAATCTTGAAAGGTGAGACTCCTGCGCCTTCCGATTGGCAAGGTTTAGAAGTATTTGGGCTTGCTCGCAATCCAAGTGGCAATGCCGCCGATAACTCCGGTACTTATAGTTACATTAGAGTCGAGTTTGGGGGCAAAAGTGCGACCGAAGCTGGTAATGAAGCCTCCATTCGCTTCAACGATGTGGGCAATGCAACTACCATTGAATATTTACAATCATTCAAAAGTAGCGAAGTAGGGATTCGTTTCAATGGCGGTTTTGCGCGGGCTAAATATTTGGTCTCAACCGATGCCTTGAGCCATTCATATCGTTTAGATGATATTACTTATACAGATGGAGGTGGTAATTCTGCTTTCAATGGCAAAGGACAATTTTGGATTGCTCAACACAACTCAAATAGTGAGAGTATTGTAATCCGAGATGGGGCATCAGGACTCCTATCCAATGTAACTATTATTGGGAATAACAATACAAACAATGCCTTGCGCGTACGTGATGCTACTTCTTTTGGGCGAATATTCAATACGATTGCTGCTTTCAATGGTACTGGACTCAGACTATTTGCCGCACCGACTACTTTCAATTTGAGTGATAATCCCGTGATAGCCCACGGCAGGTATTTTAGCAATACGTCTAACTATCACTCTACCACGACTGCTTACGACAATCAACTCAACAATACCACCGAAGCGGTAGCCGGGATAGCTATCGGTGATTTTGTGCCGGATGCTGCCCCTACAGGCATAGATGCCTCGACGATTGATGCTTTCTTCACGAATGTAAATTTCATTGGAGCAGTACAAAATGCGGCTAGTGATTGGACAGCCGACGGCTCTTGGTGCAAAAACTCTGACGGTTCAATTCGTTAAGTTTTTTTGTTTTTTTTAAAATAATTAAAAAAGAGAAGTAATTTTTGCTTCTCTTTTTTATTTCAATATTACGTGAATATTTTATAATTTGCTGATTATGAGGTATTTATGAAGTTTACAAAAATTCAGTTAATTGTTTGATTTTCAATTACGTAGTTCTAGGGTAGCGAACCTAATCCAAATGATCGTCATCGCAGTTTTGGCTCTTTGGGTGTTGGGTCTTAGGGCTTCCATTTTTTGATTTTTGAGGTTTTGAAACGAGATTTAGGTGAAAATTTTAAAATTCCAACATTTTATTGACGGTATTCCAATTGCGAGTTGTGGCGGCAACTTTGAGTTTGCGCTCGATAAAATTGTTGGAAAATAGCTCTTTTTTAAGTCCTTTGCTACCCCAATAATACAAATGTTTGTCTTGAATGACAAAATTTTCATCTTCATTACTCATTTTTTCTACCGCAACAGCTAAATCGGGCAGGGGAGCTTCTGCCAAAAAAGCCACATAGATTTTTTTGTCCCCCACCAAAACTTGCGCCGAAAAAGGGTGGTTGGCGACTACCGACTGCATCTCAGCTAGAGTGCGAATGATGGTAATTATTTCATTGCCATAATCTTGCTTCAATTGTTGCTCAATTTGCGAACGAAGCTGTTCAGAAGCTATGCTTTTGCGTTCAAAAGCGACATTGCCGCTTTGAATATAAGTGTGGACTTTTTTCAAACCCAATGCTTCAAAGCTGGTTTTCAAATCGCTCATTTTGATTAGATTGTGTCCGCTTACATTGATTGCCCGCAAAAAAGCTACGTATTTTTCCATTGAGTTTTTGTTTTAAATTGTTGCTTTTAAAAGTTCTATAACTATCTGTTTATCAAGTATTTATAGAATTTTTATTTGCCAAAGGTGGCTCAAAAACAACTCATTTAACCACTAAGAACCCTAAGAAAATACCCACCAAGTTCACGAAAACCTTGGTGTTGCTTGGGGCTTACCTTGGTGAACTTGGTGGTAAAATCACGCTGTAAATGTAAATAGTTGATAATCTTTGACTTTTGACAAATAAAAATGTAACCCAGCCTTTAGGCTGTGCCTCCCACAGCCTAAAGCTAATCTCCCTACAGAATTTTAAAGTGCTGATAATCAATCACTTAACTACCATTATTTTTAATTGGTGTAGTAATTGATAATGCTCAATAATCAAATT
>JALONJ010000340.1 GCA_025455045.1 Microscillaceae bacterium
GTATTTATAAGTAGCTCATTATCAATTAGTTGTATAAAACCTTATTTATAAAAATTCTAAAAGATTAAATATTCGTTGAAAATTTATACAGTGGGAATTGTTGATACTACTTCAAGTGTTTTGTATAACTAGCTGATTGTCAGATACTTGTTAAATAGTTCGGAGCTAGAAACCAGAAACTATCCAAACTCCTGACAATAAAACTCCGATAAATTTGTTTTTTCAACCTAAAGCCCTAAAATTGGACAAAACTTTTAAATCATTTAACTTAATTGATATGAATACCTTTACTGCCGAATTGATAGGTACAATGCTCCTTATTTTATTGGGCAACGGAGTAGTTGCCAATGTATTGCTCAAAGATACCAAAGGCAACAATGGCGGCTGGATAGTCGTTACTTGGGCTTGGGGTTTGGCGGTATATGTGGGCGTGGTAGTAGCCGGTCCGGTAAGTGGGGCGCACCTCAATCCGGCAGTAACAATAGCCCTAGCCACCGCCGGGCAATTTGCTTGGGGCGAGGTAGGGAGTTTTATCCTAGCCCAAATGTTGGGCGCAATGCTTGGCTCGGTATTGGTATGGCTGAGTTATCGAGACCATTTTCAAATTACCGAAGACCTCGATGCCAAATTGGGAATATTTTGTACCATTCCGGCAATTCGCAATTATTTCAACAACTTTATTTCTGAAACCATTGCCACTTTTGTCTTGGTGTTGGTAATTTTATACTTCAGTACCCCAAGCATTTCGGGCGAAGGTTTGGGCAATGCTCGGATAGGCTTAGGTTCTATAGGAGCTTTGCCGGTTGCCTTGTTGGTAGTAGTGATTGGAATGGCTTTGGGGGGCAGTACGGGTTACGCGCTCAATCCGGCACGCGATTTAGCCCCGCGTCTGATGCACTCTTTACTGCCTTTGGGCAACAAACGTGATAGCGATTGGGCGTATGCTTGGGTGCCGGTGCTGGCACCCATAGCGGGGGCAGTGATTGCCGCAGGATTGTTTGGAGCTTTGCAGTAGTTACCGATATTTACGAAGATAATTTGGTATTAGCCCTACTTACACCCTTTCAATTTTTGAATTGCCTAGTTCTATTTTGGCAATTTCAATTTTTGAACCACATAGACACATAGAAAACATAGAAAAATACAATTTTAATCAAAAATTTGCGCGAGAAGCTTAAAATATAGATTGAAATGTCCTTATCCTTTACTTAAAGTGCCAAAGTAGAACTAGAAAACATTAGTCAAAAATTATATTGATTATTCACCATTTTTTAGGAACATTGTAACGTAGGCTGTCTAGCCTGCCCGCGCAAATGAGTTTAGGTTTAGAATAAAGCTATAGTTTCCTGAAAATTGGTCAAGCAGCATTATATTCTTTGTAAATCATTGATAATCAATAAGTTATAATTTTTTACAAAAGATTTTAAATTTGAAAATTCAAAAATTCGTAAATTCCAAAATTGCTTTATCTTTCCAATTTCAGACCTATAAAAAAGGTGCGTGGGCGCATTGGTCCATAAATGTAACCGGCATCGCGGTTTATTCCAGTTTCGAGGTCGCGTTGAAAACTATTGAATAAATTTTGCACTCCCCAATTGATTTGTAAACAGTATTTTTTGGCAAAATCAAGATCATAATTGCCTTTGAGATTCAATTCAAAAAAACGCGGACTGTGATGCAAGGTTTGGGTACGCTCATTGGTGAGCCACATTCTATCGGTATAAACTCCTGATAAATAAGTACTTAGCTTTTTGCTCAGGTGATAAGTCCAATTAAAATAGCCGTACAAATTGGGGGTGCGTAAGATTTGCTTAGATTCTATAAGTATCTGATTATCAGTATCTTGCAAAATCACCTCAGCTTGTCGATATTGAGCGAGTTGCCACGTGCCACCGGTTTGCAATTGCCAACGTGTGCCGGGCGCAATCCGAAACTCAAAGTTTAATCCGGCTACCCGCGCCCCGTTTCCGTTGCGTTTTTCCATAATTGAAGCTCCGCTTTGGGGCAAAGTTTCGCCGGTAAATTCGTTGATAAACGGATTTTGCAAGCGGGTATAAAAACCCTCCAGCGTAAATACGGCTTGAGTATTGCCCCATTTGGGCGCAAAATCCAAAGATGCCGTAAAACTATCGGAGGTTTCGGGGCGCAACGTGGGCGAAAGTCGAATAAACTGCGCCGCACCATTTAAAGTCTCGATATGCAAATCCTCATTGAAGGCTTGCGGCGCACGAAATCCGCGCGCATAGCCCGCGCGGAGCTGCAAATCGGGATTGATAGCGTATAAAATATTCAATCGTGGATTCCAAACTCCTTGCTGGAGATGATTTTGCTTTTGTTCAGCCTCACCAAAGTTGTAGTTTCCCCGAATATCAATCCAATCAAACCTCATTCCCACCGCCAGAGTAAGTCGAGTCAAAGGCTTGATTTCCAATTGGTTATAAAAACCCCAGTTGTTTACCGTTTGCAAAATATTGCGCCCATAGCCTGGCATTTGGTCGTTTACGCGGTTGTGTTGCCATTCTGCGCCACTTACCCAAGTCCCCCAACGAAAGTCGCGGGTATATTGCCCACCCGAAACTGCCGAGAAATCATAGGTTTTGCCATAAAATAGCAAGGCTTGGGCGCGTGCCGCCGCATCTTCGCTATTGCCGCCACCGCCGTAGTAACTATCGCGGTTTGTGTGTTGTAAAGAACTATACAGCGATATTTTGTCTTTTAAGTTTTTGCTATAGGCTTCATAGCTTACTTGCCCGCCCCATACTCGATGCTTTAATTGTTCGGCAATATCGGTAAGATGCGCCGGTCGCTCAAACAAATTGCCACCCCGGCGATACTCATTCAAATTGTGGAGTTCGAGGGTTATTTTTTGGCGAGTGCTAGGTTTTAGATAGGTTTTTAAGCCCCAAGCCAAGTTATTGAGTTGAGTGATTTCGGAAAAACCATCGTCATTGGCATCCCAAAAATCGCGGTGTCGGGACAAGCCAAAGAGCGATATGCCGCTTTTGCCGTTTTCGCTCACTAGGTTGCCATTCCAACTAAGCGAGTTGTCCCAAGCCTTGCCCGCAATGAGCGCGGTATTGGTATTGATTTGAAAACCCGAATTAATCGGCTCTTTAGTAATCACATTGACCGTACCGGCAATGGCATTTGCCCCGTACAAAGCCGAGCCGCCGCCTCGCACTACTTCTATGCGGTCGATCATTGCGGTAGGAATCTGGTCTAAGCCATATACCCCATTTAAAGCACTAAAAATTGCCCGACCATCAATCAAAATTTGGGTATAAGGTCCGGCTAATCCATTCATTCTCAACGCCGTAAACCCGCAATTTTGGCAATTGTTTTCCAGCCGCAAGCCGGGCGAAAAACTCAAGCCTTCGGACAAACTGATTGCCTGCACGGCTTGAAAAATGCGCTGGTCAGTAACATTAACAATCACGGAGGCTTCTTGTCGGTTTTGAGCATAGCGACCCGCCGTTACCACGATATTTGCCAAGCCCAATACATCGGTTTCCAGTTGAATTTCGCCAAGTTGCAAGGTGAGGTTTTGAGAAAGCGCAATTTTTTGCCCAGTTTTTTTGTACCCGATAGCCGATATTTCCAACTGATAACTGCCCAAAGGGATGTCGGTTAGCCTAAAAAAACCTTCGGCATTGCTGGACGTACCAAAGTTTGTACCTTGCAAAACAATATTTGCCCCAATAACCGGCTCACCGGCATTGCTTAGTTTGCCCTCAATGCCGGTATTTTGCGCATTCAAGGGTTGAAAAACACACCAATAGAACAAAATTACAAGTATTCTAAATTGCATAATAAAGTTTGCTTCAAAATAAATTTTAGCAAATTTAATAAAAAGTTTAGATTAATCTAAAAATATTTATTTTTTTTATCATTCTCTAAGTTGAAAGGAAAGGCAAATTTTTGGCGATAAAATTTCCTTGTCTGTAAAATTAAATGCTAAATATTAAAATAAATAGGAATGAGTAGTGAGTAATGCAAAATGAATAATGGTTCTTCACACCTTTTCAGGAATTGCCTCTGGCAATTCTTGTTAATTTTGTCATTCTGAGCGAAGCGAAGAATCTAAAGCGTTGATTATCAAGAGTTTCAGATTCTTCGCTTCGTTCAAAATCACTGAAAAGCGAGAGCTTTTCAGAATTCAATGGAATTGCCGAAGGCAATTTCTGAAAAGTAGCGAAGATTCTATTTTTTTTGTTCCGTAGAGTTCCGTAAAATTTCTAAAAATTGAGGATTAAGGTTTTCAAAAATTTACGATTTTTTGCTATGTTTAGCCAAGATTGGCATTTGTCCCAATTATTCTTTCTAATAAAAAATACAACTATCTGATTATCAATGAGTTATGAGTTTTCCCTAAACCTTTACTACCTGAGCGGAAAGTTTTCATTCAAATAAAAGGATTAGTGATAAGTAACTGATTATCAATTAATTGCCCATTGTGCATATCCTCAGAGTATAAGATTTTACAATTATTCAATAAAGCAGTAGCCACAATCAAACTATCATAAAAACTAAATTGATATTTTTGATGAATTTCTAGAGCCTTTAAAGTATTTGAAGGCATAATGCCAACAACCTCGAAATCACGATTACAACGCTCAATAATTCCAATTATCTTATTAGTTGAGTTACCCTGCCTTTTCAAAACTGTAAATAACTCTCCTAATACTTGAGTACTCATCATAATATTTGCATAATTATTAGAAACGAGGTTTTGAGATTGCACTTGCCTTTGAGTAGTTGCTTCCTCAAAAAAATATACCCAAATATTGGTATCCAAAAATATTTTATCGTTCATAAAGGCTATCTCTATCAAATTTGTAATCTGCTTGCAAAGTAATTTTATTTTTTTCTACAAATTCAAAAAAACGTTTTTTTCGTTCCTCAAGGCTTACTTCTTCGGTTTGGGTGGCTTGAGTAGCCAAATTGAGGGCTTGCAAGAGTTCGTCCCAAGTGATGCCTTCTTCTTTTTGGAAACCATATTTGGCAAAGTCAGCTTCCGAAATAGTGATTTTTAAAGTTTTCATTCAATCAAGATTTTTTTACAAATTTACGATTTTTTGCTATGTTTAGCCAAGATTCGCACTTATCCAAATTATTCTTTCTAATAAAAATCGTAAATATCTGAATATCAATGAATTATAATCAAACTGAGCAAGCCTTTATTGAGCAAGTCCAATCTTTTGAAAATCCTGAAATCGTGAATCGTTTTTTGGATTTGAATATAAAATAATAGCTTTAACACATTTAACATTCAACTTTATATGGAATCTCTTAGTAAAGGAAACATTATCAAAGAAATATACTCAAAATTAGCAAATAATAAAATAAAGGCTTGGTTTATTAAGCCGGGAGATAATGCAAGTTTATGGGGTGAATTTTATGAACAACAAAATATAAGAATTGGATGGGATAAGGTTGTAAAACAAATACTTGAACATCAAAACTATTCAGAAATTTTCATTTTAGAAGAATTAAATAAAATTTATCCATCCCCCTCTGGAAGTGAGAGGCAATCGAATAATAAAACTTCCATTTTTAATTTTTTACAAAAAATGAAAATAGGGGATGTAGTTTTTGCTGGACTTGGCAGAAGTAAAATTATTGGTTTAGGGATAATAAATTCTGATTTTCAATTCGAGAAAACAAAATTTCAAGGTTACAAATCAGTCAGGTCATGCGAATGGATTGACAATTTTGTAGATAATCCTAAGTCTTTACCATTTACGTTAGCTATCAAAACTGTTACTGATATTTCAAAAGATGCCACTAAAATTTTAGATTCAATTTATTCAAATAGCCCCCAAAACCCAATGCCTAACTTTCCCCTAAACCTCATCCTCTACGGACCGCCCGGCACCGGCAAAACCTACAGCGTAAAAGAAAAAGCGGTAAAAATCATAAAGCCTGATTATCCAGGCGATATAAACGAAAAATTCAAAGAACTCAAAGAAGCCGGACAAATTGAGTTTGTTACTTTTCATCAAGCTTTTGCTTATGAGGAGTTTATTGAGGGATTGAGTGCGGAAACTAAGGAAGGACAAATTTCTTATAAAATTAAGGATGGAATTTTTAAGCGAATGGCTAAAGAGGCAACAATTAGTCTTTATCAAGAATTTGTTAATAAAAGTGTAAAAACGGATTTTTCTTTTAATAATTTTTACGACACTTTTTTAGCTTATTTATTGAAAAATAATACTGACTCGAGCTATGTTTTTGAAACAATATCGAGAAGTAAGCTCAAACTAGAAAAAATTAATGAGAATAAGAATTTACTTATTCGATACGAGCAAAATTGGCAAAAAACAGGCGAGGGTGGTAGTTTATTTACGGTTTATAAAAATAATCTTGAAAAACTTTTTCAAAGTAATCAATCTCCCAAACAAGCTGAAGGGAAGTTAAAACAAACAATAAGTCAATATTTCAGCACTGGGCAACCATCACTTTATTGGGCTGTTTGGGATAGAATGATTGATTTTTATGAAAAAGAATACAATGATGTTGATTTATCAGATGATTTACCTGATTATAAAACTATAATTGGAGAAATTCATAAACATAATACTACAAAAAAAACTGATTTAAAAAACTACGTCCTCATCATCGACGAAATCAATCGCGCCAATATTTCTAAGGTTTTTGGAGAATTGATTACTCTGTTGGAAGATACCAAGCGTTTGGGCGCAGATGATGAGCATACCGTGCGTTTGCCTTATTCGCAAGATACTTTTGGCGTACCCAAAAACCTGTATTTGATTGGCACTATGAACACCGCCGACCGTTCTATCGCACTTTTGGATATTTAAAAAGATTGAGGAAATTGAATTGGATAAATTGTTACAGAAAATCAACCAACGCATTGAGTTTTTGCTCGACCGCGACCATACTATCGGACACGCTTACTTCCTGAATATCAGTACTTTAGCAGATTTAGCCAAAGTATTTTTGAACAAAATTATTCCGCTTTTGCAAGAGTATTTTTATGACAATTGGGAGAAAATCAAATTGGTATTGAGTAATTCGGAAGGAAAGTGCGATTTTTTGGAAGCGATTGATTATCAACAAGTTAGCTTATTCAAAAAACCAAACCCCGAATTGTATTTGAATGATAAAAAAACGAGTTTTAGGGTCAAAAATCTCACGCAAATGATTGATAATGAGGAGGATAAGCCAAAATTAATTTCATTTTTCAAAGGTATTTATTCCTTTGATTAATTATGATTAAAACTGGGTAATATTTTGTATTTTTGTCAAAAACAGTTAAAAACTATGCTCGGTAACTTAGACAATGAAGTAATTTTCAAAAAAGCGTTTACCAACAAAATCGTATTCAAGGCTTTTGTGCGCGATATTTTGGGAATCGAGATTGAAGTAGATAAAATTGAAACCGAAAAAAAATTTGAACCCAAAATCGGGTATGTCGATTTTGAACTCGATATTTTTGCTGAGAGTGTCGACAAACGCATTGTCATAGAAATCCAGAAAATAGAATATGACCATCATTTTGACCGATTTTTGCACTATTTTTTGATGCTCATTGCCGAACAGCAAAAAAATGCCAAAGAATATAATATCGACCAAACCGTATATGTAATCGTAGTCCTTACTGCGCCTTATACCATCCGCGAAAAAGACGGAAAACCGATTTTAGATGAGGTTTTATTGTTAAAATTGAATCCCCAAACCCTTCAAGGCGAGGTTCGAGATTTGTATGGTCATCAGTTTGTTTGCCTCAATCCCAATCACCCCGAACCCAATACTCCCAAAGCAATTCGAGATTGGTTAGATTTAATTTATCAATCTATCCACAACCCCCAACGACCCGCCTTAAATACAGATAATGAGGGAATTAGGAAAGCGATGGAGTTGATAAGTTTTGAGAATTTGACTCCCGAAGAGCGCGCCCAAGCCAAAAATGCCGAAGCCGCCAAAATCACGGTTGCCAAACTCGAGGCTAAAGCCAAAGAAGATGAAAAAGTGAATATTGCCAAAAAATTATTGCGCCAAAAGGTAGCTTTGGAAATAGTGACTAATGCCACCGAACTCCCACTTGATAAAGTAAAAGAAATTGCCAAAGAATTGGGTATAAACTACTGATAATCAGCCGATTATAATTTTTATACAAACCTACCCAATCCGCGAATACGGTAGAATCTGAATCAGTAAGCAAGCAATTGATTATCAACAAGTTAGCTTATTCAAAAAAGTAAACCCCGAATTGTATTTGAATGAGAAAAAAGGCGAGTTTTAGAGTCAAGAAATTAACCGATTTACAAAACCCCCAAATTTATATAGCTATTTATGACTAAGGAACGAGTAAATTTCAACTTGGTCGGTTTTTTACCACAAGTTCACAAGAAACACAAGATTTTCTTGTACTGTTCTTGTGAGCTTGTGTTCTTGTGGTAAAATCCGATACAACAACTTGCCCACTTTATTTTTTACTCATTCCTAACGAAAAACGCGCCGATTTGCAAGGAGAATTAAGGTAACTATCTGATATAGAGGTAATTATTAAAGGAATTGAATGGCTTTTGGAAGAATAAATGTAAAAAAATGCAAACAGAAATTATCATTGAACTTGCCCAAAATTGGCAAAATCTCTCCCCCAAAAACCCTGAACTTTGGGCAAAATGGCTCACTTTGAATGAAGCCGAAAAACAAGAATTGTCAAGGCAAATCAAAGAGGTAGCTATTGGACAAAATCTTAACAAAATGCAAGATTTGACGAATGAAATTGAGCAAGATTTTACAGAAATAGAAATTGATTTGAAAGAAATTAGAAAAAAAATTACCCAAAAGGTTTAAAAAATGCTTCCACTATCAATTCGGGAATACGGCAAAATCAAAAAAGCTGAAGAAAATAAATATGATTTTCAGGCAAATATTCTTTGGTTAGAATCCAATTCCTATCAAAATTTAGAAGCCTTTGCCCAAACCAACGAAGAAAAGAGCCAAGAACTAGGGCAAATTTTTAAGTTTGGGCGCGATTTTTTGCAAGTGCAAAATTTTGTGGGCGTGATAGAAACCAAAGACGGAACGCAAATCGAGATTTTACCGAAAATCTATCAAGTTGATAATGAGCAAGTTACCCGAGAAATCTTTTTAAAAATGTTGCGTTGTTTGCAAGACAGCCCTTTTTTGCAACTAAACGAAGCGCATTTGCACACCACTGATTTTCCGATTTTGGAGGTTTTTATCACTATTTTTTTGCAAAGTTTAGAAAAATTGGTGCAAAAAGGCATTCGCAAAAATTATGTGAGTGAGGAG
>JALONJ010000024.1 GCA_025455045.1 Microscillaceae bacterium
TTCACCAAGCTATCGCTTGGTTCATTAATGCTCAGAATCACTGAAATTGATAAATTTCAGAAAAAAAATTCTCATTCCTGAAAAGTGGTGAAGAACCATAGTTTTTTTGTAACTTATTGATTATCAAGTAGTTATGAAAAAAAGATTGTTGATGCCGGAAGATTGTAACGCAGACTGTCTAGCCTGCCCGCGTAAATGAATTTTGGCTTAGAATCATACCAAAATTTCCTGAAAAGTAGTGAAGAACCATAAAGAATACAAAGCCCTTGCCAATAACCATTGGCAAGGGCTTATGATATAAATACTTGACTAAGTCTCATCTTTGGCAGAAAATCAAATAGTTGTATAATTTCTTGACAACTACGGAAAATTATTATAACTCAGTGATTTTCAGTTATTTATCGTGTGTTTCTTTTACTACAAAGCCCACTAAGTTTGCCCAAAGAACACAAAGCCATTTACTTTGTTCGCCTTGGTGGGTATCTCTTGGTGAACTTTGTGGTAAAATCAGTTTTTAAAATGGCTAATCGGGGCTTTCAAAAGTCCATTTTAGTGGTATATCAATTGTTTGTAACGGCTAAATAAACAATTTTTTGAGGTTTCTTTAGTTGTTAGTAATTTCTCATTCCCAATTATTAATTCCTAATTCTTTAATTCACCCCAATCATATTAAATACACCCCAATAATTAGGCGTGCCATATTCCGCTTTGATTTCTTTTTGGGCATCGTTGAAGGCTTTGCGTTTGTCGCCACTTGCCAACCAATTGCGGTAAAATTTGACCATCAGTTTTTGCGTAACTTCATCATTTACCCTAAATAAACTCACGATAATAGCATCGGCTCCGGCTACCAACAAAGCTCTTTGCAAGCCATAAACCCCTTCGCCGGCTTCTACCTTGCCGGTCCCCGTCTCACAAGCACTCAAAATGACCAGTTCTGTATTATCAAGATTCGAGCTCATTGCCTCATACGCTGTCCAAATGCCGTCACTACTATCATAATTGCCGGTTTCTTGCTCTAGCAAATCGCCCGCGCCGGTAGCCAAAATTCCCGATTTTCGCAAAGGATCATTCAAAAGTTCTTTATCCAAATTGAGTTCAGTGTCTTCGGCTTTTTTAGAATCATCAAAAAATCCGTGGGTAGCAATGTGGATTATATTGGGGGCATTGGTCATTTCTTTGACAATGCTTTCATTGGCTTCTTTTTTGGTAAATACCTTCAGATTCCAACGGTATTTGGTATCATTTTTCAATAACTCAACAATGTTGTTAATCTCCACCTCCGTACCGGGTAGGGGGGCTACTTTGTCGCCGGAGTTTTTGACATAAAAAGTTGGGTCGCCCAATAGCAAAGCCTCCTTGGTCGTAACTACTTGATTACCTTTGCGTTTTTTACGTTTTTCGGGTTTTTTCTTGGCTACCAAAAGGTCTTTGACATTGGTAATGACTCTGATGCTCATTTGGTCAATCACATAAGTTTCATCTTCCACCAAAAACGATTCAAGATTCAATTTATGATAAACGCCATCGGGCGACAAATACACCTTGGTTGTAGTGGGTTTCAATTCTTTGACAATTGGTTGCCAGTATTGCTGATAAGAATAACGGTCTTTGCGATTAAATTTAATGGCATTTTGATAATTGTTCAAAAATTTGTTTTCCAATTCATTGCCGTTTTCCAAAACTACGACTTGGGGCGAGCGGCGGGTTTCGGGGGTGATAATCAAAGCAGCGTATTGGATTTGGTCGGTAAATCCATTCTCGAATTTGCGAAAACGAATCAACTCAATTGCCGCTTCGTCTTTTGCCAATAGCTTTTGAATGTCCTCCCAAGTAAGGGCTTCAACCTCGACATTGTCGGCAAAGACATCGGATTTTTCGCTCAATTCTTTTTCCAATTGATTGATTTCATTGCGCAATTGCGCAGGGTTGATGTTGTTCTCCGCCAATTGGTCTTCGGGTAGTGCCAAGATAGAAGTCAGGTCTTCTTTTTTGCGCAGCCATTCTTTGTATTTATTTTTCAATTCCTCGTCGTTGCTACTCAAAATTCGCTGACGCACTTTTTGCGAAGTACTCAATAAGATACCTTTGGTTATCAAACGGAAATTAAACATTTTTTCAACCAAACTTGGATTACTACTTAACTGCTTGATAGCCAAGGAGTTGAAAAACTCAAAATCGCCTTGAATCTTTGCCCAATACTTGGCTTTTTCGCGCTCGCTCATTGCCGGAAAATAAGATTTGATAAAGTCCAAATAAGCCGAAGTAGTTTTTTCAATCAAGCGATTGGCTTCTTTGTAGTCGCCACTGATAAAAAACAATTGTCCCAAACGGCTTTCGGTACGAATATAATCGGGGTGTTCTTTGCTCAACATTTTGCGGTAAATCTCTTCGGCTTTTTCATAGTTTTGTTTGGCTTCGGCAAAGCGTTTGAGTTTGGCATACACATCACCCAGAAGTGTATAAACTGAGGCAGAGTTGAGGTTGCGGTTCTCAAGTTTCTCTAGCCAAATGCTATTGGCTTCGTTGAGAATGGTAAAACCTTCGCCGTAGCGCGCCGTTTGTACGTAGATTTCTCCTTGATTTTTCAAAATTTCGGCATACAAAGGGTGGCGAGCATCAAAATTGGTGGCAATTATTTTTTTGGCTTCAACAATGAGTTTTTCGGAGTCGGGGGCGTTTTTGCCGTTTTCATTGAATTTAATCATTGCCAAATCGGTCAATGATTTTGCCACTTCTACGTGATTGTTGCCTAGGTTGGTACGCTGGATATCAATCACTTGTCGGATATATTCATCGGCGCGTTCATAATCGCCAATCATTGAATAGTATTTTGATAATAAAGCGTAACTATCGGCAGTCTTGAGGCTTTTGTTGCCATATACTTTTTGGGCGATTTCTTGGGCTTTGCTTACCAGTTTTTGGGCTTCGTTGTAGTCGCCTTTGATTAAGTACAAATTGCCCAATTGATTCAAGGGATTGATTAATTGGCGGCTGTTTTTACCGTATTTTTTTTCTTTTTGAGTGATTAATTCATTCAATACTTCTTCGGTTTCGGCAAATTTGCCCAAGCGGAGGTACAAAAATGCCATTTCTTCTACTGCTTTGGCTTTTTTTACAGCATCATTGACTCCCAATTTTTTATAAATTCGCTCCGATGAGCCTAGCATATCTTCGGCTTCGTCATACACCCCAATAATGCCATAGATTTTTGCCATTTCCGACAAGGCTTCGGCATACTCTACCGTATTTTTGCTCAATTCTTTGCGAATAATTTTGAGGGCGGTTTTCATATTGACTTCGGCTTCTTTGTAGTCGCCCACTTTGAGTTGAACTTCGGCAAGTTTGACCAATTGTAAGCCATATTTGAGGCTTTTTTCACCTTCTTTACTCTTAAGAACTTGAGTAGATCGGCGCATCAAATCCAAAGCCTCGCGGTATTTGTCAATAATATCATAATAATTGGCAATGGTGTTGCTCATTCCCAAATGGTGTTTGTGAAAATCGGAGCGTTGTTCAAAAATTGCTTTGTAAGGCTCTTTGTCCAAGATTTCTTTGGCTTTGTCAAAGTTTTCGCTGTAAGTCAAGTAAAAATCCGCCAGTCTTATCAAGCGATACTTGTGCAAAAGAGAGGTTTCACCATACAATTCTTGGGTCAGGCTAAGGGCATTTTTGAGCATTTGCTCTGCCAAAGTATAATTGGTCTCTTTGTCGCCGATATACGTTTGATACAAGGCGTCATAAGCCCGTAGCAAAATCGGATGATTGCGCGGAATTATATTTTCCTGCCGTTCAATTACCTTGGTCAAATCTTTACGGGCATCTTTATAATCTTTTTTAAACAAAGCCCTTTCCCCACTCAACAAATCTTCAGTAGTGTGATACAAACTGGCATCTTCGCCCGTGAGATAGTCGGCAAATTTGTACCAGCCATTGAGGTTTTTCTCGACGGTAGCATCACCTTTGTCAAGTATGGCAGTACGAGTCAATTTTTCCAAAACTTGCAAATAATATTTCTGTTTCTTGGAAGCATTACTCAAAGCTTTTTCATAAAAGCGGTCAGCTTGGTCGAGGTTGTCTTGGTCAAAAAAATTATCACCTATAGCTGCTAAGTGTCTGATATACAGATAGTTACTACTTCCGGCAAGACTAGCAACCGTGCCGTCGTTTTTGCGCAAAGCAGAGTCGGCTTTTTGATAATCGCCTCGCAAATTGTACCATTCACCGGCTAGGGTAAGCGTGCGCGCATACATTTGCTTGCGATAAGCTCCATCGGCACTCGATAATTTGCCAAATTTGCCTTGGTTGGTGCTGCTCAAATCTTTCCATTCTTGGGTGATTTTGGGTAGGTTGGGGGCTATTTCATTCAAATTTTCTAAATAAGTCTGAGCAATGGCTTGCCGCAAATCGACTTCAGCTTGCCAATACTTGTCGGGTTTGGCTTTTAATTCTTCGTTCAAAAAATCAAGAATTTTTGTAACTTTGAGCAAGTAACCCATTTCAAGATACAAATCACTCGCTTTGACAAAACCGGTCATATAAGCATCAAAGTCGGTTTCTTTTACTTTTTTGAGTTTGTCCAAAGCCCCAATGATTTTGTTTTCCATTGGGCTGTATTGGGCTTGTTGCTCCATTACTTTGGCAGCGTATAGGTCAATCCACGCAAAATAGCCGTCATTACTCGCGTATTTTTTGCGAATGGTTTTGCTCATACCTTCGGCTCTCGATATTGCCCCCGAAAACTTGCCTTTGGCAAGTTGCTTATCGGCTTTGGCAAAGAGGGTTTCCCAAGTAGTTTTTTGCGCCCAAGCAGTCTGAAAAATGAACAGTAAAAAAAAGCCTAAAATCGTGATTTGCTTCATTGACTTGTAAGTTATGTGATTGATTCAAATTTTTTTGTTCAAAATAGTTTCGGAAGCTTATAAAAGATATAATCAACTGATAATCAGTAATTTATGTATCTCAAACAAAAGATATTGCTTCTAAGTATCGAGTTATTAAAATAGCCAAAATTGCACCAAATAAGTTATTTTGTTGGGTCAATTTAGTATTTTTTATGAATGTTTACGACTTTTAAAGTGAAAATAAATTGATTTCATCGATTAAAAACATTTTGTCTATCACACTTAATTATATTCAATGCAAGCAATGAACGAAATCCATATTTTGATTATTGATGATGAAACCAAACTTCGCGGGCTTTTAGCCCGAATTTTGGGTTTGGAAGGCTATCTAATTCACGAAGCCGCCGATGCCAAAAAAGCTTGGAAAATCTTGGAAAATGAGCCGATTCAATTGGTGCTTTGTGATGTAAAACTCCCCGATGCCCACGGCGTAAGCCTTACCGCCCAAATCAAAGCCAAGTATCCCTTCATAGAAATTATTGTTTTGACTGCTTATGGCACGATTGCCGACGGGGTGCAAGCTATGAAGAATGGCGCGTTTGATTACCTCACCAAAGGCGATGACAATGATAAGATTTTGCCACTGACAGAAAGAGCCATCGAGAAAATAAAACTCCAAAAGCGAATAAAAGAATTAGAAGGTAAATTGGCTAAAAAATATAGTTTTGAGGCAATTATCGGTAAGTCACCCGCCATTCGAGAAGCTATCAAACTTGCCCAAAAAGTAGCCCAAACCGATACCAGCGTACTGTTGCTAGGCGAAACCGGCACGGGCAAAGAAGTATTTGCTCAAGCCATTCATCAAGCCAGCCCTCGTCATAGCCATAGTTTTGTGGCAGTCAATTGCAGTGCTTTTGGCAAAGATATTTTGGAGAGTGAGTTATTTGGCTACAAAGCGGGGGCTTTTACAGGGGCAATCAAAGACAAAAAAGGCTTGTTAGAAGAAGCGCATCAAGGAACAATTTTTTTGGACGAGATTGGCGAAATGAATCTGGATTTGCAAGCCAAACTTTTGCGGGTTTTGGAAACGCAAACCTTTATCAAAGTCGGCGATACCAAACCCACCCACATCAATATCCGAATTATCTCGGCAACCAACCGCGACTTGGCACAAGAAGCCGAAATCGGGCATTTTCGGGCTGATTTGTATTATCGTCTGGCGGTTTTTCAAATCAAATTGCCCGCCCTGCGCGAGCGTAGAGAAGATATTGAGTTGATGGCGCAGCATTTTTTGCAGGTTTTTTCGGCTAAGATGGGCAAGCCAGTACTTGATATTCAAGCCAATGCACTCAAACACCTGCGCGAATATGTTTGGAAAGGCAATATCCGAGAACTCAAAAATGTAATTGAACGCGCAGTTATTTTGACTGATAAACCCGAAATCAGCGAAGCGGAATTACCAATGGAAATATTGGCTTATGTACTATCCAATCATTATGAATGGAATGACAATTTTGATTTGGCGCAAATGGAGAAACAACACATTCAAAAAGTGTTGCAGTTTACCAAAGGCAACAAAACCGAAACGGCGCGGTTGCTCAATATCGGACTTACCACTTTGTACCGCAAATTGCAAGAATATGAGATTGTTTGAATGGTTTGTCGAGCCTTTCATTTTGAAAAAAGCCTTCCATTATGGAAGGCTTTTTTTGTCGACAGCAAAGCATTTGATTTTATCAAAATAATTATAATTATCTGATAATCAGTTAATTAACTGCTAATTATTTTTCTCATCTCAGCTTTCGGAATAGCTTTTGGCATACTAAGATTTGTCATCAAAATTTTTAAAAAGTATGTCGTATCTAATCACATTTATCTTGGTTTTATTGGGGCTGATTTGTTTTGCTCTTTTTTTCAAATCAATTGATTATTTTAAAAATATTTAAACAATGATTTTCTTATTTCTCATCGCATTACTGGTATTTGGCTATATGGTGTATGTATTGCTAAATCCCGAAAATTTTTAATTTTTCAAATTAATGATTGCTTGATAATTCAAAATATATGATTTGTATCTAATTGAAAATCAAGCGATTAACAAATTTATCCATTGAATATATGAATACAGAAATTCTGGGAATTATACTAATTTATTTGCTGAGTTTAGGCTTGGCAATTCCTACGGGTTATTACATTGCTCGAGTATATGCGGGGCAAAAAACTTGGTTAGACTTTATGCAACCCATCGAGAGTCTTTTTTTTCGCTTATCAGGTATCAATGCCCAGCAAGCTATGACTTGGGAGGCGCATCTACGGGCAATGCTCACTATCAATCTTTTGTGGTTTTTGTGGGCAATGTTTGTTTTGATGAATCAAGGTTGGTTGCCTTTGAACCCTGACCAAAACCCTTCAATGTCGCCCGATTTGGCATTTAATACCGCCGTTAGTTTTTTGGTTAATTGCAACCTACAACATTATTCGGGCGAAACCGGCGTAAGTTATTTTGCTCAAGTATTTTGTTTGATGTTTTTGCAGTTTGTAACTGCCGGAACGGGTATGGCAGTTTGCGCTACAGTTTTTAAAGCAATGCAAGCGCGTACCGCCCAAGATTTGGGCAATTTTTATGTCTATTTCTTAAAATCTTGTACCAGAATTTTGTTGCCCTTTTCTATCGTTTTAGCCTTGTTTTTAGCCTATAATGGTACACCAATGACTTGGGAAGGCAAAGCGCAGTTGATTTCTTTGGAAGGAGATACCATTCAAGTATCTAGGGGTCCGGCAGCGGCAATGATAGCTATCAAACAATTAGGCACTAATGGTGGCGGTTATTTTGGCGTAAATTCCGCGCATCCCTTAGAAAATCCCAGTTATTTGAGCAATGTAGCCGAAAGCATTGCCATTTTTCTAATTCCGATGGCAATAGTATTTGCTTTGGGTTTTTATTTGAATCGAAAACGCTTGGCTTATATGATTTTTGGGGTTATGACGGTCGGATTTTTACTCTTAGTAATTCCCACGGTTTATTACGAAATGCAAACGCCCGCAATATTTCAAAAAATGGGAATAGATACCCAAAGTGGCGCAACGGAAGGCAAAGAAGTACGATTGGGTACGGCGGCTTCGGCTTATTGGGCAATCGCAACCACTGTAACTTCCAATGGCTCGGTAAACACAATGCACGACAGCCTGATGCCCATAAGCGGAATGACTGCACTGCTCGGAATGATGATAAATGCCCTTTATGGTGGGGTAGGCGTGGGGTTTCTCAATTTTTATGTTTTTATCATTTTGGCGGTTTTTATTTCGGGCTTGATGGTCGGGCGTACGCCCGAGTTTTTGGGTAAAAAAATAGAAGCCCGCGAAATCAAAATAGCGATGCTAGTCGCGCTTTTGCATCCTTTGTTGATTTTGGGAATGACTGCCCTTGCCGCTTATTTAAGTGCCAATCAAACACCAATGGGTTGGTGGTTTTTGGATGCCGAAGGCAAATCTTTGGCGGGTGGTGCTTGGTTGAATAACCCCAATTTTCACGGTTTTTCGGAAATGCTCTATGAATATACTTCTTCAGCCGCCAATAATGGAAGTGGTTTTGAAGGCTTGGCAGACAATAATCCTTTTTGGAATATCACGACTGGAATTGTCTTATTATTAAGTCGTTACATTCCGATTATTGGACCGGTAGCCATTGCGGGAATTTTAGCCAATAAAAAATACATTCCAGCTTCCACCGGAACTTTACAGACTGATACTTTCACCTTTGGCTTGATGGTTTTTGCGGTTATTTTTATCGTAGCGGCTTTGGCATTTTTTCCGGCACTGACTTTGGGACCTTTGGCGGAGTTTTTTAGCTCTTAATTAGAAGCCAGCTAATATAAATAGCTGATTATCAGCTAATTATAAAAAGAAATTTACAATTTAAGAATCGATATTTTGAAATATTTTTTCAATATTTTATAAAAAATGAAAAGAAATTTAGAAAATAAATTATTTGACAAAAAATTAGTGCAAATGGCTATTCGTCAGTCGTTTGTCAAATTGAATCCTCGCCTTATGTTTCGCAATCCGGTGATGTTTACGGTTGAGGTAGGCACTGTAGTTATGTTTTTTGTGGTAGTGGGAATTACTTTCGGCGATACCACTCAAGGAAGTTTAGTATATAATTTACTGATTTTCTTGATTTTACTGCTTACTTTATTATTTGCCAATTTTGCTGAAGCCCTCGCCGAAGCCCGTGGGAAGGCTCAAGCGGATAGTCTGCGTAAAACCCGCGAAGAAACGCCCGCAAAAATTGCCAAATCAAATGGACAAATCGAGATTAAATCATCTGCTCAATTGCAAAAGGGCGACGTGTTTGTCTGCGAAGCCGGTGATATTATTCCGGCGGATGGTGAAATCGTAGAAGGTTTGGCGAGTATCGACGAAAGTGCTATCACCGGCGAATCTGCGCCCGTAATCCGCGAAGCCGGAGGAGACAAATCGAGCGTAACTGGTGGTACCAAAGTACTTTCCGACCAAATCAAAGTGATAGTAACCACCCAACCCGGCGAGAGCTTTTTGGATAAAATGATTGCTTTGGTAGAAGGCGCAAGTCGGCAAAAAACCCCCAACGAAATTGCCCTAACAATTCTTTTGGCAGGTTTTACTTTGGTCTTCATCATTGTTTGTATTACCCTCAAACCTTTTGCTGATTATGCAAAAACGCCCATTACCATTGCCGCTTTTTTGGCTTTGTTTGTTTGTTTGATTCCCACTACCATTGGCGGACTGCTCTCGGCAATCGGAATCGCCGGAATGGATAGGGCTTTGCGCGCCAACGTAATCACCAAATCGGGCAAAGCCGTGGAAACTGCCGGAGATATTGATGTTTTGTTATTGGACAAAACCGGCACTATCACCATTGGCAATCGCAAAGCGACTCATTTCTACCCTTTGCAAGTGGCTGATTTAGAGGCATTTGTCCAGCAATGTGTCTGGGCTTCGGCTACTGACGAAACCCCCGAGGGCAAATCAATTGTTGAATTAGCCAAAACTCAAATCAAAAATCTATCGCCAATTCCCCGACAAGGCAAAAACGGCGAAGCCCGATTTGTCAAATTTTCGGCAGAAACCCGTAGTAGTGGAGTTGATTTGCCCGACGGCACGCGCATCCGCAAAGGAGCTTTTGATAGCATCAAAAATTTGGTAGAAAAAGCCGGCAATCAAGTTCCGATTGTAATTGTGGACAAAGTCAAGCAAATATCAGCTAACGGCGGTACTCCGCTCGTGGTGAGCCAAAACGAGCAAGTTTGTGGAGTGATTGAATTGCAAGATATTATCAAAACCGGCATCCAAGAACGCTTTGACCGCCTGCGAAAAATGGGCGTGAAAACCGTAATGGTAACAGGTGATAACCCCCTCACTGCCAAGTACATAGCCGAAAAAGCGGGCGTTGATGATTTTATTGCCGAAGCCAAGCCCGAAGACAAAATGAATTATATCCGCAGCGAGCAAGCCGAAGGGCGATTGGTAGCTATGATGGGTGATGGTACAAATGATGCTCCCGCGCTCGCGCAAGCTGATGTGGGTGTAGCAATGAACTCGGGTACGCAAGCCGCCAAAGAAGCCGGAAATATGGTCGATTTGGACAATGACCCCACCAAATTGATTGAAATTGTGGAGATTGGTAAGCAATTGTTGATGACTCGCGGTACGCTCACTACTTTCTCAATTGCCAATGATGTCGCCAAATATTTTGCCATTGTTCCGGCATTGTTTATTCAGGCTATTCCGGCATTGCAAGGCTTAAACATTATGGGGTTGCATAGCCCCGAAAGTGCCATTTTGTCGGCGGTGATTTTTAATGCCCTAATTATTCCGGCTCTGATTCCCTTGGCTTTGCGCGGGGTGGCTTACAAACCCATCGGGGCGAGTGCCTTGCTTCGCCGAAATTTGCTAATCTATGGTGTGGGAGGGCTGATTATTCCTTTCATCGGCATCAAATTGATTGATTTGGGCGTGGGTTTATTCTTTTAAGTATTTGATTTTCAATTATTTATATAAAAAATGAAAACTAATTTATTTTCTTCTTTTATCCTAAGTCTTGCTTGTTTAATTTTATTTTCGGGAGTTTATTCTTCAATAATTTGGGGAATTGCCCAGTTTACACCTCATCAGGGCAAAGGTGAAGTCCTGAAAGTCAACCAGCGTGAGGTAGGTTTTGCGAAAGTAGGACAAAATTTTAATCAAATAAAATATTTTCAGGGTCGTCCTTCGGCAGTCAATTACAATGCGGCAGGCTCGGGTGGTTCAAACAAAGCCTATTCTAACCCTGATTATCAAGCATTTATCCGAGCAAGAATAGATACTTTTTTGAAGTACAATTCGACAATTCAAAAAAAACAAATTCCTATTGAGCTACTCACGGCTTCGGGCAGTGGTTTAGACCCTCATATTTCACCGGCTGGTGCCGAAGTGCAAATTTCTCGCATTGCTCGAGCGCGCAATTTATCGGAGGCAAAAATCAAAGATTTGGTTCATAAATCAATTGAACAGCCGTTATTGGGGTTTTTGGGCAAATCGCAAATCAATGTTTTAGCCTTGAATATCGAGCTAGACAAATTGAAATAAGCCATTAAAATTGTAACGCAGACTGTCTAGCCTACGCGCTTAAATGATTTTAGTCTTAAATCAAGCCAGTATTTCCTGAAGAACTTTTGGATTTAAAAGTATTGCAAATATCTGATAATCAATCACTTATGAAACTTATTATTAAAAAATCTGCAAAAAAATTATGAAAAAATATCAGTTATTTTTATTTATTTTGGGGCTGTTGGGCTACTATCAAAAAGTTCATAGTCAAGTAGTGAACACTGCTACTTTAGATACCAATGATGTAAAATACATAGGCAAATTTAGAGTTGATGGCTATGTAGATGCCTACTATGGCTATGATTTCTCGAACCCAACTAGCCGAGACAAAGCCTATTTTGTATCTTCGGCTCGCCACAATGAACTGACTATCAACTTGGCATATATTGATGTCCGAATCGCTGGTCCGCGCTTCCGCGCGCGCTTTGTCCCGGGTTTTGGGACTTATATGAATGCCAACTATGCCAATGAACCCGGCGTTTTGAAAAACATTGTTGAGGGCAATGCCGGAGTAAAACTATTCAAAGACCGCGAAATTTGGCTAGATGTAGGCGTTTTGGGTTCGCCGTTTACCAATGAGTCGGCTATTTCCAAAGACCATTTGATGTACACACGCTCTTTTGCGCCAGAGTATGTGCCTTACTATTTGTCGGGAGCAAAGCTTACGCTACCCCTCAGCAAAAAAGTCAATTTTTATTTCTACTTGCTCAATGGCTGGCAAGTTATTCAAGACAACAACTCCCAAAAATCGCTGGCTACCCAAGTAGAATATCGCCCAACCAATGATTTATTAATCAATTGGAATGTGTATGTGGGTGACGAGAGGTCGGCGGCACGCCCCGAGTTTCGCACGCGCTACTTTTCGGATTTGTATTTTATTTATAATCCTCAAGGCAAATTTTCGGGTACAGCTTGTGTGTATTTGGGCAATCAAATTGCTGAAAATCAGCTAGATAGGAGTACTAGCAACAACTATTGGTGGACTGCGAACCTTATTGGTAAGTATAAATTAACCAATAACCTCGCCCTTTCTGGTCGCTTGGAGTACTTCAGCGACCCCAACAATGTTCAAATCACTCCCATCAATCCCGTAGGAGCGTTTGAGGCTGGGAGTGCCAGTTTGGGTTTGAATTATCAAATTGATAACAATGTATTTTTGCGTTGGGAAAATCGGACTTTTTTTTCACCTAAAAATATTTTTCAAAATACTGATAATCAAGCTATTAGCTCTAATAATTGGATGATTGGTAGTATTACTGTGGCTTTTTAATCAGTTATCTATGTTTAAAAATTTTGAGAAAATAAAGGCTTGATAGTCCTGATTCATAAGTAATAACTGTTTTATGGAATTTATCAGAAAATTCAATGAATCTCTAGATATCGAACCAAAAATGTTCTCAATGCTCATTTTGGAATATTTACTATTAAATATTCATAACCATCTGATAATCAATTATTTAAATATAAAAATATGCTGAGTAATGACAAAGACCAATCAGCAGAGTATT
This sequence comes from Microscillaceae bacterium, assembly GCA_025455045.1. Lineage (GTDB taxonomy): Bacteria > Bacteroidota > Bacteroidia > Cytophagales > Microscillaceae > JALONJ01. The sequence goes on from JALONJ010000024.1 coordinate 12,980, forward strand.
TTTTGGATTTAATCAAAAAATCGCGGCGGGGCAAATTCAAAATTTATATTGGAATGAGTGCCGGCGTAGGCAAAACCTTTCGAATGTTGCAAGAAGCCCACGCAATGCTCAAAAGCGGGATTGATGTGCAAATTGGCTTTATTGAAACCCACAACCGCCCCGAAACCCACGCACTTCTGGCAGGTTTGCCATTGATTCCGCGCCGCAAAGTTTTTTACAAAGGCAAAGAACTAGAAGAAATGGATTTGCAAGCCATTCTCAATGTGCGCCCCGAAGTGGTAATTGTAGATGAATTGGCACACAGCAATATTCCTAGTGCCAAAAACGAAAAACGCTGGCAAGATGTACTCGAGATTCTCGATGCTGGCATCAATGTAATCAGTGCCGTCAATATTCAACATTTGGAAAGCCTCAACGAAGAAATCAAATTGATAACCGACATCGAGGTAAGTGAGCGAGTACCCGATAAAGTTTTGCGCCTTGCCGACGAAGTGGTCAATATTGACTTGACCGCCGATGAATTAATCAATCGCCTCAAAGAAGGCAAAATTTACGACCAAACTAAGGTCGAGTTGGCTTTGAAAAACTTTTTTCAATCCGACAAAATTTTGCAACTTCGAGAGCTGGCACTCAAAGAAGTAGCCCAACAATTGGACAATAAAATTGAGCGCGAAGTGTACTCGCGCAACAAGCTCAAAAACGAAAAAATCTTGGCTTGTATTAGCACCAATCAAGATAACGCCAAGCGAATTATTCGCAAAACGGCTCGACTTGCCGAAAACAATGATTATTCCAAATGGCTGGTGTTGTATGTGCAAACGCCCGCCGAAAGTGCCGACCGTATTGGGTTGGCAACCCAGAGGCATTTGATTAATAATCTTAAACTAGCTACCGAACTAGGGGCAGAGGTCTTGCGAGTCAAAGATAAAAATATTGCCAATAGCATTTTTCAAGTAGCTCAAAATCAAGAGGTTAGCCTGATTGTAATTGGCAAACCCAAACACAGCCTTTTTTCTTATTTATTCAATTTGGGTATTTTTGACCAATTGATGCAAAAGACATCTAATACGCATATTGATTTATTAATTATTTCATAAGTAATTGATAATCAGGTGTTTATAAAAAATTAATTAAAATATGAATCTACGTACTAAATTTTCATTGGGGCTGATTTTTTTATTTATACTCATTGTATTGTTGGGCGGATTGGGTATTTTTTATCTCAATTATGTGGGCATCGCTTCCAAAAACTTATTGAAGGATAATTATCGAACCATTGGTTATATGAACGAAACTTTGGAAGCTCTGGAAAATATCCAACTTTTTCAGGAAGCTCAATTTAACCAAACCCGTGCCGACTTGCAAGAGCCAATATTCGCATCGCCTCAATTTGAAGCCAATCTTAAAATAATTGCCGAAAATTTGCGCCTCCAACAAGCCAACATTACCGAAGTGGGCGAAGCCGAACTCACCAAATCAATTACTGACAATTTTGCCGATTATCAACGGCTTATTCAAAAAGCCCAAACCGATAAGAGCTTCAACGCCAATTTTTATCTCACTACTCTTGCCCCCACGCACTCCATAATGATTGCCAAAATCCACGACATACTCAATATCAATATGAATGCAATTGGGCGCAAAAACAATGAGTTGCAGGCGACAATTGCCCAAGTAATCACTTCATTAATTTTTATTGGTTTGGTATGTATGGTGGTAAGCCTGATTTTTATTTATGGTTTTCCCAAATATATTACTTTGCCGATTCAAAAACTTACCCAAAGTATTGCCCAAATTGCAAATCATAATTATCAAGAACGATTGGATTTTAAATCGTATGATGAGTTTGGGCAATTGGCTAATTCATTTAATAAAATGGCAGAGCAATTATATGAATACGAAAATAGCCAATTGGCAAAAATTTTATTCGAGAAAAGACGTACCGAAGCCATTATCAACCAAATGAATGATGCCATTGTGGGCTTAGATGAGAACAAATATGTGCTGTTTGCCAATCCTTTGGCTATCAGCTTGTTAGGGATTAGCGAACAAAAACTAATCGGCAAATATGCGCCCGATATTGCCACCGCCAATGATTTGATGAGAAGCCTGATTCAAGAGCTTATGACGGGTTTTGAAGAATGGGAAAAGCCGGAATACCAGCCACTAAAAATATTTGCTGATGATAAAGAAAGTTATTTTTCTAAGGAAATTATTGACATTAATATTCGCCCTACCCACGCTGAACGACAAATTTTGATTGGACACGTCATCATTTTGAAAAATATTACCTCTTTCAAAGAGCTAGATGTTGCCAAAACCAATTTTATTGCCACTATTTCGCACGAACTCAAAACGCCCCTCTCGGCTATCAAAATGAGTCTCAAACTCTTAGACGACCAGCGAATTGGCGAACTCAATGCAGAACAAAGCCATTTGTTAAACAATATCCGCGAGGATAGTAACCGACTTTTGAAAATTACCAGTGAATTGCTGAATCTTGCCCAAGCTGAAACCGGCAATATTCAACTGCGTTTGCAAACTACACCGCCCGAAGGCATTATTAACTATGCAATTGGGGCTATCGAGCATCTTGCCGAGCAAAAAAACATTCAAATTGAACTGCTCAACGAGCCAAATTTGCCCTCAATCCAAGCCGACCCCGAAAAAACCGCGTGGGTATTGATTAATTTTCTCGCCAATGCTTTGCGCTACAGTGCCGAAAAAAGCAAAATTATTTTGCAAATCAAACAAGAAAATAAGTATCTGAATTTTTCGGTGCAGGATTTTGGTATAGGTATTCCTGAGCAATATCAGGCAAAAATCTTTGAACGATATTTTCAAATTCCTGAATCGGGTAGAGCCAATACCGGCACGGGCTTGGGCTTGGCGATTTCCAAAGATTTTATTGAAGCCCAGCATGGCAAAATCGGGGTCAGGAGTACCGAAGGCGCAGGCAGTACTTTTTATTTTAAATTGCCCATTATTGCGTAAGTCGCTATTTGAATCAACACAAGTACTTATTTGCGGATTTATGTATGTAAGCCTTAGTCGTAGATTAGGAACGTTTATAGCTATTTAATATATTGATTATCAAGTACTTATATTTCGATATAAACCAAAAATCACCCGATTACTTACCCAATAAATCTTGCAAAATTTGCAAGTTGGTATCTTTGTCAAAAATCGCTTTGATGGGTATCTCAAAGCCGCTCAAAGTTTGGCTCTCAATGGTGCCGGATTTGGCTTTGAGCAATAATTCGTAATTTTGATTTTTTAAAAAATATTGTTCAACCGTCTGATTATCAGGGTCTATCAACCAATATTCCTGAACTTCGTGGGCGGCATAATCTTGAAATTTGATGCCTCGGTCAACGGATTCAGTACTAGGCGAAATAATCTCGATTATCCAATCGGGTGCCGGAAAACGGGCTTGTTCCGGCTTAAAATATTGCGCTTTGCTGGGGTTGAAATAACAAACATCGGGTTCATAATCGTTGCGGGTGAGTGAAATTAAAATTTTCTCAATTCCAACAAAGCCTAAATTGTATTTGTTTGTGTAGTTCATCAGTAAGGAGAATAAATAACTACACGCTTCATTATGTCGCTTCATTACCGGCGAATGATACACAATTTCCCCGTTGATAAACTCCATTTTCTGGTTTTCATCAATTAGTTCATAAAAATTTTGCCTTTTTTGATGCTCTTGATGCAAAATAGCTTGAATCTTTTGCACTACTAAATAAGCATCTGGCATCTCGAGTATTTGTTCAATCAGTTTCATTGTTTTTTTCTTTTTTCAAATTTATGAAAAATAAATGATTTTTTAAGCAATCAGCAATGGCTATTTCAATTCATAATCATATCAGATAAACTAAGCCTAGATCTTTTGATAACTAATTGATAGTCAATTGATTATATGTATTTTTTGCAAATGATTTTAAGCTGAATTTATTTTCAAAATCATTGTAAAAGTATTGAATTCAAAATCCAACTGGACTAGACTTTCGTAAGTTTGACAAATTTAAAAAAAATACATTTGCCCGAATTTTGCAATAGAAAAAATAAATTTTTAAGTATGGAAACTACGCTCAAATCTTCGCAAACAATTAAATGGCAACACGTATGGAGTTTGGTTGCCCTCGATGTAGCCATCATCATCAGTTGGATTGCCTACCACGAATACCAGCCCAAACTGCTCGAGCAATTTAAGTTTACCGAATTTTCTTTTAATTTGAAGGTCATACAAGGCATTATTTTGTTTCTTACGCCACCCCTTGCCGGTCTGATTGCCGACCGTATTCGCCACCAAAAAGGCGATAGATTGCCGGTGATCAATGTCGGTATCAACTTTGTGTCAATGGTATTTATGGCGGTGGCTTTTACGGTTTTGGCTGAACCTTCGGGGGTTATTCGTTGGTTTTTTCCGCTAATGATTGTCTTGTGGTTGGTATCAATGAATATTTTTCATAGCCCGGCTATTTCTACCGTGGAGTTGTTTGTACCGGCTCACAAATTGCCGCAAGTAATGGCTATTTTTGCGGTGGTTGCAGGCATTGCCGAAGCCATTGAGCCGAGTATTGTCGATATCATCGATTATTTTGGCGCACCGGCTACTTTTGGTTTGGGCGGAGTCTTGGTATTTGGTACCGGTTGGTTGCTGAAAAGAATGACCCAGTCGCTTACTACTCAAAACGAAGCCTCCGAAAATGTGGGTTATCAAGCCGTCAAACAATCCAATTATTTACTGGTATTTTTGATGGGTTTGGGTTTTGGTATTTCCACTATGATATTTTTTAAATTATTTCCCAATTGGGCAGAGCTGCAATTGAGCTTCCTCAAAGACTGGCAATGGAAAGGCTCTTTTTTTACTTCTATTCTGATTGCTTTGGCGGCTATTTTATCATTTCCGGTTAGCAGTTGGGTAGAAAAGCGCAATTTGCAAAACTCGGCTTGGCTGGGTTTTGGTTTAGTTGCGGCTTTTGCCGGACTTATTCTGCTTAAACCGATTGGGGGTTTGGGTATAGTTTGGTTTGGTTTGTTTCCGCTTGCTTACGCTATTTTGTCAGTAACTACCTTACCCATTGCTTTTTTAAATTTAGATGCGCGTAACAAAGTATTAGGAATCGGTCTGTTTTTTAGTGCCGTAGAGTTGCCCAATAGTTTGTTGGAAATATTGCAGAGTTTGTAAGGGCAAGGACTCTTGAAATTTCTAATTCCTAGTCTCGAGTTAAGCAATTGAGAATTCGCTAGTTTTTTGAAAGTGTTTGGTGGTTCTTCAGCATTTTTCAGGAATCACTAAAAATGCCCATTTTTAGTAATTCCGACCATTAATGAGCCAAGCGGTAGCTTGGTGAAATTACCGAGCGAAGCTCTGAGGAATCTTAAATGCAGTCAGGAACGGCTAAGATGCTTCGCTTTGCTTGGAATGATAAATTCTATGGAATTGCCGAAGGCAATTCCTGAAAAGTACTGAAGAACCAATGTTTGCATAGAGTTATACTACCCTTTTACCAATTCATTATAAAAATATTCCCATTCGCCGGGTATTTGTTGAGCTTTGTTACGTACTTCTTGGGCGCGGAGTTCTACTCGCCTTATTTTACCACTAATGGTTTTGGGTAATTCATCGACAAACTCTATGATGCGGGGAGTTTTGTAAGCAGCTAAATTTTTGCGACAAAACAAGAAAATCTCTTGCGCCAAAGTATCGGTAGGCTGGGCATCTTGACTCAACACAATAAATGCCTTTACCTCAAAGCCTTTGATGGGGTGCGGCGAGCCTACTACTGCCGACTCTACCACGTGCGGAAAATCAATCAAGGCACTTTCTACCTCAAAAGGACCTACCCGATAGTCGGAGGCTTTGATTACATCATCATCGCGCCCCACAAACCATATATAGCCGTCTTCGTCTTTGTAAGCCTTGTCGCCGGTGTAGTACCACCCGTTTTTTACTACTTCTTGGCGGCGGGACGGTTCGCCAAAATACTCTTTGAAAATTCCATTTACTTTGCCTTCGTTCATCCGTACCGCGATATGTCCTTCGGCGTGCGTGGTTTGTTCTTCGCCTTCGTCATTGACAATCGCTATTTCATACAAAAAAGAAGGCTTGCCCATTGAACCAAAGCGAATTGGAGCAGCGGGCAAATTATAAATCATTGCGGTACTTTCGGTTTGTCCATAACCGTCTCGGATAATAATGCCTGTGCCGTTTTGCCACACGGCTATTACTTCGGGGTTGAGTGGCTCGCCCGCGCTCACGCACTCGCGCAGGACAAATTGGTAAGCCAGCAAATCTTCCAAAATCAACATTCGGAGGACAGTAGGCGGGGCGCAAAAAGTAGTAATTTGATACTTTTGCAAAGCCTGCAAATGCGGAATAGCCGTAAACTTACCCGCTTGTTTGAAACAAAAAATAGTCGCTCCGACATTGAAAGGAGCAAAAAAACTGCTCCACGCATATTTTGCCCAGCCGGGTTGCGAAATATTGAAATGAATATCGCTGGGGCGAATACCAAGCCAAGCCGCCGTACTCAAATGCCCAAAAGGATAGGAAAGGTGGGTATGCGCCACGATTTTGGGCATTCCGGTTGTGCCGGAGGTAAAAAACAAAAACAAGTTGTCATCGGCTCGTGTAAGTTCGGCTTCGGCGGTAATCGGCTGATTATCAATACTTTGAAAACTATGCCAGCCGGGTCTCTCCCCGTCTATCAATAATTTGAAAGGGATATTTTTGCCCAAAAATTGTTCGGTTTGCTCGATTTTGTGGGCATTTTCTTGGTCCGAAACTACCACCTCGGGAAACAATCGTTGGAAACGGTATTCCAAATCTTTGACCGACATAATCGTTGCCGTGGGAATTAATACCAAACCACCTTTGATAGTTGCCAAATAAGTTATCCATAATTCAGCACAAATCGGCACCATTACAAAAACCTTGCTGCCGGCTTTTATCTCGGCTTTGCGCCAAGTATTGAGTAGTTGATTGCCGAGGTTTGCCAGTGTTTGATAGGTATAATGTTCTTCTTTGCCCGAGTCGTGGGCAAGTATGAGGGCGGTTTTATCGGGGTGTTCGACCAGATTAATGCCTTCAAACACCTCACTTACCCAGTTGAAGTGGGTAGGTTTTTCAATTTGCCAATTGTGCAGTTCGGTATAATTGCCGGTTTCGGCGATTTGTCGAAATTTTATAAACCAATCTTTCATTTAATACAATTTTTGTAGGTGTTATTTTGTAAAATATTGATTTTCAGTATTTTACACACTTGTTGTCTCAAGATTTTACAAATTACAATTAAAAAGTAGAATTTAAAATGAATCGGTGAAGCTAATTTATAATATTTTTGATAAGCTGCTGATTTTCAGTTGTTTGTCTCTAGATTATGGGTTGTAAAATTGAGCCTTGTAGTCAAAAAATTAAAAATCTTTCAAACTATTGTCTTTCCTAAATTTGTTTATTCCATTTATTTTCACTAGATTTGAATTAGCTAATGAGACAACCGCATTTTAACTTTTTATGAGAATGATAAGCATTTTTCCAGACCAATGGTAAATTGCTTTGCCTAATTGCCAAAGCCTCATTCAATTACCCAATAATTTAGATTTTTTTGCCAAATAATTACATTTGGTTAGGGAGTTTGAATGTTCCAGCCCCATTGAGGTAAAAAGAATAAGGTTTGTTCAGAATGTAAATGGAATAAGTACCAAGGATTGAGTATAGATTTATTCTCAACTTGAGTATTTATGCCAATTACCCATTTTCCTGCCTTACAACAATTAAATAATTATTGTATAATAGCTTGATAATCAGGTGGTTATATATTTTTGACTTTGAATAACATTAGCAGTCAAAATATTCTTTCCTGCTTTGTCATTTGCACACGTCCTATTCATTGATTGATTATACAGTCCTTGTGTATTTATGAAAACATTATTACTATGGCTTTGCCTATTTCTATTATTTCTTGAGGGGTATGCCCAAAATCCCTATGAGTCGGTAGCGCAAACCATCAACACTGCCGAGTTTACGGAGTATGCTCCTACGGTAAGTGCTGATGGCAAAACCCTCTATTTTGAATGCGATAGTGAAGGTTAGTGGCGCATTTATGAATCCAAATTTATCAATAGCAATTGGACTCCTCCCAAATCCATCGCCGCGATTAGCAATTATGGCCGCACCAACGATTTGATTGGTGGACCTTCTATCAGTTATGACGGCAACACTTTGTTTTTCTTTGCCTCTTTTGATGGGGGCAAGGGGCGCGAAGATATTTATTATTCTATTCGGCAGGGCGATACTTGGAGCGAACCCAAAAATATTGGCTCACCCATCAATACGGCGGCTTATGAAGGATTCCCTTCCATATCGGCAGATGGCAAAAAGTTGTATTTTATCCGCGAAAATCTAGTGAGCGAAATCACCGAAAAAAGCAAACAGAAAATAATATGTTATAGAATTTTTGTTTCGGAAAAAGATAAAAACGGCAATTGGCAAACCCCCGTCGAACTCCCCGAGCCAATTAATTTGGAGTGTGAAAAAGCCCCCCGAATTATGTCCGATAATCGGACGCTTATTTTCTCGAGCATTCGTCAATATCAAAAAGAAAAAAAAGATTTTGATTTGTTTATTACCAAAATGGATGACGAAGGCAACTGGCTCAATCCTCAACCTTTGGTTTTTGCCAATACTCTCGAAGATGATTATTTTGCCTCAGTAGCTGCTTCGGGCGATATGTTGTATTATAACCGCTATGCCAACAACAAAGGCGATATTGCGGTTTCGCCCATTCCCCCCGATTTGCGCCAAAATCGCAATATTACAATTCAAGGTTTTATCACAGATCTGGATGTCAAAAAAGGCATCGTGGCTAATATTTACATTCGTGATGCCCTCACAACGGAGCGCGTAATGGAGCTACAAAGTGCCTCTGATGGGAGATATACAGCCGTACTTTCGGAGGGGAGAAAATACAACATTGAAGTATCCAAAACCGACTACTCAAGCTATAATTTTGACTTCGACCTTACAAAACTTGAAAAATACCAAGAATTTGATAAAAATATTGAAATTTTTGCCAAAGTAAACCTCTTGCTCACGGTCAATGATGTAGAAATATACGAACCCATCAAAGCCCAAGTCAAAGTCATAGATGCAGTAAGCAACCAAGAAATCAATCAACTATCTACGCAAACCAATGCCAACGGACGGCAAATCCTTAGCTTACCCATTGGTAAAAAATATTTAATCAAGACTTCGGCGGAGGAATATATTGATTCAAGTTTGGTTTTTGACTTGACTTCGGTGGTCAAATACCAAGCCTTTGAACGTGATATAGAAATGCGTCCCCGAAAAATTGACTATTCAATCAATGTATCTGATTTGGAAAACAACTCAGGTGTACCACTGGAAATAGTTTTGGTAAATAAAAAACGGAATGAACGCATTGTCCTCACTCCCGAAATGGCAAACAACGGGAATTATAATCTCAAAGTCCGCGAAAACGATGAATACGAAGTAGAAGTAAAAATACCCAAAGGTTACGCATTTTTTGATGATGCTACCCTCAACGATTTGAAACAAAAACGCGATAAAAAAAGCAAACTGGATATAAAACTCACACCGGTCAAGCCCAACACCAAGCTCGAGCTATACGGAATTACGTTTGCCAGTGGCTCGGCTGAACTCAACGACAATTGTTTGAAAGAACTCAACCGAATTTTGAGTTTTTTGCAAGCCAATCCCAGCCTCAAAATTGAAATTGCCGCCCATACCGACAACAAAAGTACCAAAGAATTTAATCAGGCACTCTCGGTAAAACGCGCCAAAAGCGTGGAGCAGTTTCTGCTGTCGCACAATATAACCCAAGAACGCTTAGTTGCCAAAGGCTACGGAATGGACAAACCTTTGGTGGAGAATGACTCACCCGAAAATATGGCACTCAATCGCCGTTTTGAGCTAATAGTTATCAGTTTGTAAAAAAAGGTTCAATCGTTAATTTGGTAATCGAGTCCAAACCCTAAGGGTTTCAAAAACCCTTAGGGTTTAAATAAACTTCAAAAAATACAATCTTTTCCCCAATCTCTAAATGGGGACACACCGTCCAATCCTGTGCTTGAAGGTTGGGGGGTAAAAAAATAATATTTCATAACTAATTGATTATCAATGATTTATAAAAATATTCTTATGCAATTTTTTTTAGTACTAATAGGACTTTTAATCCTTTTTTCAATAGATAAAGGGCTTGCCCAAAAATTGAAATACAAAGACATTTATCCCATCATTCAAGCCCAAAAATACCCTTTGGCTTACAAGAAACTCAAACAGTTTTTGAGCCAAGAACCCGAAAATGCCAATACTTTGTATCAATTGGGGCGTATAAGCGACTACCGAGCGGCTGATTATGATGTACTTACGCAGGGCAATTTGGCTTTGCGCTATGCCGACAGTTGTATTTTTTATTATCAAAAAGCCCTCAAAGCAATAGATGAAAAAGAGCTGCGCAAAAATGGCGAGTATTATGAGGAGTTTCAAATCAAAAACCCAACTAATCCCGAAAAATACACTTTTAATTTGCCGGATATTCAGAAAAAATTAAGCGAAAGAGTTGAATTTTACACGCAATTTCGAGCTAATTTGTCCAATATATTGCAATTATTTTATGCAAGTATTCGCAATTATGATGAAGCTACCAAAATTTTTGACAACATCATTCGGCAATATCCTACCCTCAAAGAATTTTATTTGTTGGCTGGCGATTCTACAGTATTGGCTCTGCGCCGCTTGCGCCTGACCTCCGACTCGGCAATTCATTATTTGTCGGCTTACAAACAAGCTATCCAAAAATATCCGATTAAAGGCTATGACCAAAATTTCAAAGTTTTGTCTATTCAAACCTATCGCCTTGACGGAATTGTTTCGCGGGTTGATTTTTTGCAAGCCAATATTATTCTCTGGAATTATGGTGAATGGGCAACCGAAGTTTTGAAAGTATTGGAAGGAGATATAGCCCGCTTGCGCGAGCAAACCCACCAACTCAACAATGAATTGACCAATCGACTCCAAAAAATTGAAAGTGAAAACTCGGTCTCGATTGAATTGGCTAATTATGAGCCTAATCGCAAAACCTTGCTTTTGCTCGAGAAATATGATTATAACTCTTGGCTGTATCATTGGCTGGTGTATCAAAAAAATAAACTTGATTTTTATAAAGCCCTCAAATCAACGCCTGATTCGGCAAGTATGTTGATTTCCGGCAATAAACTGCTGTATTATCACACGCTCAATCGGGAGCTTAAATTTTTGGAAAAATCTTATCAAAATCTTAAAGAAAATTCCAAAGATGAAAAAGTCAGCCGACACATTCGGTTTATTGAGCGAAATTACCAATCCAAAGCCGATTATTTAAAACTGTTGGATCAAGAAAATGATTGGGTAAATGCACATATCGCAACCGCAAAAAATCAATTGACTCAGGGTATTGTTGAACAATACGAAAAAGCCAATAATTCAGAAAAATATCTCGACTACCAAAAAGATAAAATAGCGACTTTTGAACAAAGTATTGAATATTTGAGCCTGAATCAAAACCGATTTGTAACGCTTGCGGCTCGCCAAGATTTGGAGGGTAATCGGTATTTTGCCGGTAGCTATTTGAGCAAAGACACTATTTGGACGGGCTTTGTGGCTAGGTTTAATGCTAAGGATAAGTTGGATTGGTTCAAATCGGCTGATACTAAAGTTGAGGGGCTTGAAAAAACGGCTTCGCTCATCAATTGTCTGGAGCTTACGGATCGAGGTTGTATTTTTATGGAGACTTTTTTTGAGCCGCAGAGCCACGTGATTCAACTCAATCGCCTGAGCGAATTGGACAACAAAGGCAAACCGTGGCAACACGTAGATTTGAATAATTTGCTTGAATTGCCGCGCCAGCTACATTATAATTTTGATAGTGGAGAAATAACCCTCCTAGCCAAAGGTAAAAACGCATTTGACCACGACCAAACTACCGAGGAAGTCAACTTATTTAGATTAAATACTTTGGGCGAAATACTGACTCAAACTTATTTTGAACTATTAGGCAAACCGGTCGGGTTTATCAAAATTGCGGACGGAGTAATGCTTATCGGCAATTTTATCCATATCAAAGCGGTAGGCAAAAAAGATATAATGAGTAAAGCCGGTAGAACTGCTCAAGCTACCAACTTATTTGTCATAAAAATTGATGAGGAGGGCAAAATCAAAAATTTGAAAGTAATAGAGTCCGAAAAGCCCTTTTCGGTGGCTTTGGTTGTCCGAATTGCCGAGCAGGGCATTTATTTGATTTGCCAAAAAAATGCCCCCCAAATGAAGCCATATAATTTAAAAGAAAATCCTTTATTGATTGAAATAACCCCTGAAGGCGAATTTGTTAAGTGATGTTTATAATAAGAAATCAAGATTCTCTGCCACTTTTCAGGAAAAATTGTAACGCAGGCTGCGTAGCCTGCGCGCGTAAATGAGTTTAGGCTTAGAATAAAGTAAGAATTTTCCTGAAAAGGTGCAAAGAATAGAAATAAAATCGTAAGTATTTGATAATCAGTTATTTACATTTTTTTTAAAATGTATTTATGTTTACAACAAACTAGATGAAATAATGAAAAATCGAGTAATTTGGTTTTGCCTCATTTTGGCAGGTATTAGCTCTCAATTGGTTTTTGCGCAAGTCCATACAGAGGCTTGGAAAACCAACCTAGAAAAAGGTGTAGAACTATACAATCAGGACAAGTATTTGGAGGCTTTACAGAGTTTCGAGACTGCCGAAAAACTATTTCCTACTGATACTTTTGCGATTGTTTGGGGCGCAGAATGTGCTATTTGGCTAGAGAAGTACGATATTGCCGAACACAAACTCGAGACCGTAATCAATTTTGTAAAAGTAAACGATCCGCGTTGGTATCACAATTATTTGATCATTATCAAGGATATACGCCAAGAATACCCACACGCGCTCAAAATAATTGAGCAAATGCGGCAAAAATTTTTGCGTAATGATAGCTTGCAAAACGCGCTCAACTTTCAAGAATTGTCTATTTATCTGCGTACCAAAAACTTAGATGCCGCTCAAACTAAATTGAATGAATTGTTGCAAAAGACCCCGCAAAATGCTGACCTCAACTACAATATGGGCGTTTTGCAAGCCGAAAAAAGCAACCCTCAATCTGCACTCGAGTATTATCAAAAGACTTTAGAAATTGACCCGCGATATTTCAATGCCTATTATAATATTGGCACTTATTATTTTAACGAAGCAGTATTAAACTTGCGCCAAATCAGCCAACTCAATGCCCAAAAAGATGCTACCAATATCAGACAGCTCGAGGTGCAAGTTCTCCGAAATTTTACGGCTGCCAAGCCCTATTTTGAGCGAGCTTTCCGATTGGATAATACCAATTTAGATGTATTACAAACCATCAATACCATTGATTTGCAACTCGAGAATTTGCAAAAAAATCAGTATCTTTTGGCTTTAGCCGAAGAGTTTGACCGCCAAAAAACCAATGAAGTACGCATTGCCGAAGAAAAACGCCGCATCGAGGAAGCTCGCAAAGCTCAAGAAGCCCAAAAACAAAAAGAATATGAACAACTTATTGCCCAAGAAAGGGAGCGAAAAAATGCCGAAATTTTGAAAATTGCCGAATTGCGCCAAGCCGAAGAACAAAGAATCGAAGCCGAAAAAGCCTTGCGCAAAGCCAAAGAAGAAGCGGACAAAATAGAAGCCAATCGCCGTGCCGAAGAACTGAGAATTGCCCAAGAAAAACTAAGTGCCGAAAAACAACGCTTGGCAGAGGAAACCCAAAAACTTACGCAACTCAAAGCCCAAGCTGAAGCCGAAACACAACTTGCCCAAGCCGAAACCCGCAAAGCCGAAGAAGTGCGCAAACAAGCCGAAGCCGAAGCCCGCACAATTGCCGAAACCAAAGGCAACAAAATGTTGATAGCCATTCATAATTTACATTTTGAATATGCCAAGCCTAGTGATTCTACCCTGAACAAAGGCGAAACCGGCTATCTTAAATTTACTTTGGACAATTATGGCGCAAAAGATGCCGAAGATTTAAAAATTTCGCTTACGCAGCCCATCAAAAACTCTGATTTGCAATACGATGCCGAAATAGTCGTACCACTGATTGCCAAATCTACCCAAAAAGATTTCAAAATCCCCATCAAATATGCCGAAAATAATGCCCTAATGCGGGGCGTAAAAGATGTGCAAGGTGCGCAAAACAAAATTCGTCTTTTTGTCAAAGACCCCCAAGGCATTGCTTTAGAAGTCCTAGAGTTTAGTTTTCATTTGGGTAAAGGCAATGCCGAGGACTCCGAAAAAGATTTGAATACGGATTTTCGTGAACCCAAAAACTATCTTTTGTTGATTGGGGTGGACAAATACCGTCATTGGAAACCCCTGCGCAATGCCGTAAAAGACAGCAAAGACCTCAAAAACCTACTCTTTGAAAAATATAAATTTACCCCCGAACACACCTTAGAACTGTATGATGATAGTGTAACGGTCAAAAATATCCTGCACGCACTTACCAAATTGCGCACCCAAATCACCAACGGCGACAATCTGATTATTTATTATTCAGGACACGGCTACTATAGTTCGGATATTGAAACCGGTTATTGGGTGCCTTACAACGCCGAAGAAAAATCGGAAGAACAATACCTTGAAACCGACAAACTGCTCAAATCCTTGAAGTTTATTGATGCCAAACACATCTTTTTGATGGCAGATGCTTGCTTTTCAGGAGCTTTGTTTTTGGGAGAAAACAAAGGTTATATTGATGAAGTAGAAGCCAAAAAATCGCGTTGGGGCTTAAGTTCGGGCAACTTGGAGTTGGTTTCTGATGGAGTAGGTAACAATAGCCCCTTTGCCCGTTGTTTATTGGATTTTTTGCGGAGCAATACCAAACCCCGCTTGTTGGTAAGTGAGGTGATTCAACACGTAAAAATAAAAGTTGCTGATGAAACTGACCAAACGCCCATTGGTAGCCCCCTCAAAGGAATGAGTCACGAAGGTGGGGAGTTTGTGTTTCATTTAAAGAAATAATCGCAATTTTGTAAGGCAATAGGAGTGGAGCGGTCAGCAATTCCCACTGTAGAAATTTTAAACGAATGTTTGATTTTTTAGAATATTTAAAAATAGGTTTTCTGTAACTAATTGATAATGAGGTGATTATAA
>JALONJ010000341.1 GCA_025455045.1 Microscillaceae bacterium
AATTTAAAAAAGTCATCATAGGCTAAAAACATAAGACATTGATAATCAAGTAGTTATGAAAAATAGTATTTTACATCATACTGAAATCACACCCGTTTTGAATTTGCCAAAAAGGCGACAGACTTGTACATTTCCGTACAATTCAATTGAATGAATTTTTCATAAGTATTTGATTATCAATTACTTATAAAAAGGAATAAGATTTGTGATAATGCAACGTGTTGAGTGTCAATTGATTTGTTTCACATCACTATTTCACCATATTACCATATTACCATATTGACAATTATGCTTAAAAATTATTTTAAAATTACCCTTCGTAACCTGTGGAAAAATCGGGTTTTTTCCTTTATCAATATCGCGGGTTTGGCATTTAGTATGTCGGTCTGTTTGTTGTTGATTATGATGATGAACGATATGTACGGCTACGACCAATTCCATCCGCAGGGCAAGCAAGTCTATCGAGTCATTACCCAAGTCAAAGAATCTACCAATCAGCAAAAATTTTGGGTAGCTTCTACTACTTTAGCTTTGGGCAATACCCTACAAAATTCTTTTGGCAAAGATATTTCTATTGTAAAATTGAGCCGTAGCGTTGCCGGAGAGTTGATTGTTGGCAATCAAAATTTTTTAATCAAACAAGGTTTTTTTGCTAATTCGGAGTTTTTGTCCACCTTTCATTTTCCGCTTAGTGCTGGTGATGCCCAAACCGCCTTAAATGCCCCCAATAGCCTGATAATCACCCAAGAATTAGCCCACAAAATTTTTGGCAAGACTGACCCGATGGGCAAAATTGTCGAATTGCGCGGGCAAGGCAGTTTTAAAATCACCGGCGTAATGGACAAAATGCAAGGCAAAACCCATATTGATTTTGAAATATTAGCCTCTTTGAATTCAATTGAAAGATTAGAAAAAGAAAAAAAATTAGAACCAATTTTAAAGGATTGGGAAAACGTTTGGACAAATTATATTTATCTAAAAATTCCTGAAAATCAATCAGTTGCTAAAATTGAATCGGAAATCAACCGCTTGGCTAAAGCCAATTTCAAAAGTAGCGAAAGTAAAAATACTTACGAGTTTAAATTACAAAATCTTCATAGAATCACGCCCGGACCGGATATGGGCAACCCCACCGGCAAATATATGCCCGAAATCATTATCTATTTTTTGGTGGGTTTTGTCGTCCTCATTTTATTGTCGGCTTGTTTCAATTATGCCAATCTCTCTACTGCTCGCGCCCTCACCCGCGCCAAAGAAGTGGGCTTGCGCAAAGTGATAGGCGCGCATCGCTGGCAATTGATAGCCCAATTCTTGTTAGAGGCTACTGTTTTTTCATTGTTAGCCTTTGTGAGTGCTTGTGTATTGTTGGAGGTTTTGTGGATACCGGGTTTTACCACCTTGGGAGTAATGCGCCAAGAACTGGGACTGGAGTTAAAGCAAGATTTTAGTGCGTATTTTCAGTTTTTGCTGTTGAGTTTATTGATAGGGGTAGTGTCGGGCTTATCCCCGGCTTTGTATTTGTCGGGTTTCAAGCCCATTCAAGTACTCAAAGGAATTCCCAGTCTAAAAATGACCACCAAAAGATTACCTATTCGCAAAGCCCTGATTATCATTCAGTTTACTATTTCTCTGAGTTTTGTATTGTCTTCTTTTGTAATCTATCGCCAAGCCCAATACTTGTTATCGGCTGATATGGGTTTTGCCAAAGATAATATTGTCAATGTCAATCTAAGAGATGTCAGCCCTCAGGTCTTTCAAACGGAAATAGGGAGTAATTCGGCAGTCAGGCAAATCAGCTTCAGCTCGCACGCTTTGGCAGGTACTATGAATCAGGGTTTCAATGCTAAAAACAGCAAAGAAGGCAAAGAAGAAACTATGTTTTGGTATAGCATTGATGAAAATTTTATCCCAACTTTTCAATTAAAAGTGATAGCCGGTCAAGATTTTAGTATTATGGCCAATCGGACGGATAAAGTAATGATTGTCAATGAAAAAGCCCTTAAAGTATTTCGTTTGGGTGATGCTCAAAGTGCGATTGGTAAATATTTAATGAGTGGCGATTCTACGAGTTTGAAGATTATTGGAGTTGTAAAAGATTTTAATCACCAAAATTTAGCCAATGAAATTCGTCCTTTGGCTTTGCGGTATCAGCCCAAACAGTTTAGGGTAGCCAACATTCGCTTGGCTAACCCCAATCGCAAGGCAATTATGGAGTTTTTAGAAAAAAAATGGTATAAATTAGATAATAAGCATACGCTTGAAGCCAAGTTTTATGACGATATGTTGGCAAATCATCCCTTGAACCAAATTTTTGATTCAATGCTCAAAATTGTGGGCGCAGTGGCTTTTTTGGCAGTATTGATTGCCGGTTTGGGCTTATTGGGAATGGTGATTTACCTGACCGAAATTCGCACCAAAGAAATCGGCTTACGCAAGGTTTTGGGGGCGGAAATCAAGCAATTAATTTTCTTGTTGGCGCGCGGGTTTGCCACTATGTTGCTCATTTCCATTGCTTTAGCTTTGCCTTTGGCTTGGTTTCTCAATAATATGTGGCTGAGTATGTTTGCGCACCGCGTAGCCATTGGCATCGAGTTTTTCTTGTTTGGCGTATTTTTAATCGTAAACTTAGGTTTATTGATTATTATTCCCCAAACGCTCAAAATTGCCCGTTTGAATCCCACCGATGTATTGCGCAATGAATAGCAAGGAAGTTTTTTAGAATCCAACGGAATTGTCTGTTCTTACCGAAGGCGGGCTGACAATTCCGTATCTATTTTCAGGAAATTCTAGTTTTACCCTAAACCCAAACTCATTGGCGCGGGCAGGCTAGACAGCCTGCGTTACAATTTTCCTGAAAATGGGCAAAGAATCCATAATAGTTGATAAACAATTGATTATCAATTACTTACAAATTTTATTTATAATTGTCTTAATTTTAAAATAATAAATTAGAAATTTGCGATAATTACTTTTAAAATCAAGACAAGATGTTTAAAAAAATCCGTTTTTGGCTGCGCGATTCTTTGGGTTTTTCCCAGACCGAAAGCAACGGATTTATGGTTTTGAGTGCCTTGATGCTCGTATGTTTGTTTTTGCCTTTCCTCAGCGACTTGTGGTCGAGGCAACCGTTTCCGCCCGCCACCGACCAAGCCCGTTTGGATAGTTTGGTAGCTTTGATTGAGCAAAACCAAGCGATGGAAGAAGAAGAAAAAAATGAGGTTAGCCCCCAAAAGTTTCCCAAAAAAAACTATACCCTCAAACCGCCATCCGAACTCTTTGCCTTTGACCCCAATACGATTACCGTGAGCGATTGGCAAAAACTGGGCTTATCAAAAAATCTTGCCGAAAGAATTGAAAAATACCGCGCCAAAGGCGGCAAGTTTCGGTATAAATCGGATTTAAAAAAAGTTTATGGGTTTGCCGAAGCCCTATATCAACAACTGCAAGGCTATATCCAATTGCCCGAAAAACCCCAAAACCTCGAGCAAAATAAGAATAATCAATCCAAACCCCAACCAGTATATTTTGATTTGAATGTGGCGGATACCACTCAACTCAAAAAAGTTAGGGGCATTGGCACTACCCTCGCCCAAAGAATTGTAGGGTATCGGGACAAATTGGGCGGGTTTGTCAGTCTAGACCAATTGAACGAAGTGTATAATTTGTCGCCCGATGCCGCCGAAGAACTCAAAAAATACAGCCACTTGACCGCCGCAGTCAAAAAAATTTATATCAATCAAGCCTCTGCCGAAGAACTCAAACGCCACCCTTATTTGAAAAAAATTGCTTACAATATTGTTAATTATCGCCAACAACACGGATTTTTTACTAATTTGGCAGACTTAAAAAAAATTAAGACAATTGATGATGCAATATTCCAAAAAATAGCACCATATTTGTCATTGTAAATCTTCATTGAAACTTACTTTGGGTTCAATCGTAAAGAAAAAAAGACTTATTATTGCAAAGTGATTACCATAAGGTTGGTAATAAAAAAATTATAACTATATTAGCATTACCATTTGGCAACATTGCTTTGTAAACAACTTGGTAAGCCTGATTAATTTAAAAAATGTCGAAATTAAATTCAGACAGCCATTATGAAGGGTGATAAATTGACGCTCTACAACTACTTTAACGATATGAACAAACAGGAGATTATCCTTACTTTTAAGGGTACAATCTCCCAAGATATACTTGCAGATGTGGGTATCAGCTTGCGTAGCAAGTTGGGTTCTTATAATGTAAGTAAGAAAACTTTTGCTATTTTTGTCGAGTTGGCGCAAAACATCTACCACCACTCTGCCGAAAAAGAGTTTTCTGCCAGCAAAGGCAGACCGGCCGGCGTAGGGGTGATTTTGATTCAAAACAAGGAAGACCATTTGATATTGTCGTCCGGCAATTTGATTGAAAATTATAAAGTGGAAGGTATTTGTGAACGTTGCGAGTATATCAACGGCTTAACCGAAGATGAATTGAAGGATTACTACCTCAAACAACGCAAAAAACCGACCGGTGGCGTGGGAGCCAATATTGGCTTGATAGATATGGCACGCCGCTCAGGTAACCAACTGGGCTACCACGTGGTAAAAATTGATGACGATAATTCATTTTTTTCTTTATCGGTCAAAGTAAATAAAAGCGAAGACTGAACCAAAACCAAAAAAGCATATCCAATATGGAAATGGAAAACCTTTATATTGAAGGCTCAGACTACATCCCCGAAGTAGATTTTCGGGCAGATACCGGGGTTTTGACAATTTCGGGCGAATCTTATCACGAATATACCTTAGAGTTTTTTGAGCCGATTTTTGACTGGTTGAAACGATATACTGCTACTTCCGGCAGAAAAATCGAACTCAACTTCCGAATGAGCTATTTCAACACCAGTTCATCGCGCCGCTTTCTGGAAATTATGAATCTCTTGGAAGATTATCATTTCAACAAAGGCGGACAAGTGGTGGTCAATTGGTATTATGAAAAAAATGACTTGGATATGCTCGAAAGTGGTGAAGAATACGCCGAAGATGTAAAACTCGAGTTTAATCTGTTGCCTTATTAATTGATTGATTATCAGTCGGTTATTATATTTTACCCAAGTGAAAGATAGGCTAACCGATAGCCGGTCTTTCACTTTTTTATTATTGAATCAACCGCAAAACCCCAATGGCTGGGAATGTAACTTTGCTTGTCTTTGATTTTAGCCAAAAATTGCTAACTTTGGCTTTGATTGATTAATCACAAGTAAATCATAAACTTGTAGATGATAAATGTGAATTTATCGACCTATTTTTTTACGGGATATCAAGATAATAACTAATAATCAGCTTAGTTGAATCATTAACCGGTGGATTTTTATAACATATTGATTATCAGGTAGTTATAAAATATGCAATTTTTAGATACCTGATTTTGAATAAGAAACACAGAACTAGAAAACCCGAAGATTGGAACTAGAAACTCCACAAACTTTGTTAAATTACATTTTTGATTTATAAATTTATCATTTGTCCAAATCGTTTGATTGCTCACACGCTATCTATTTTAAATTCAATTGAATGAAACGAGTTACTTTTCACGAACACACGATCGAGATTCGCCAATATGAGTTTCAAGTAAGTACTATCCGCGAAAAAAAGAAAATTGCCATCGACCAAATCAACGAGGTCAATCTGAATACTTCGCCCCCCTCCATTGTGATTAATCATAATGAAGTGATATTTATTGAAGCAAAGTACCAAAAAAAATTCTTGGAATTTGTCAAAACCAACAAACTCAAGGTTGAAAACCGCTTCGATATTTGGGAAGCCATCAATGAGGTGTTTTTGGAAATGGATTTTACCCCGCAGCACCAAGAGCGCACCCTGACCCAACTCGAGGTCAATGGTGTGTCTCGAGCAGAAGTAGCCGAAATCCGCGAAAAAGTCAGCGATTTGATGTCGGGCTGGGGCGCAATCGCTTGGGATAGAAACTACTTAGGGCATTATGATTTATTGCTCAACAAAAAACAATCTTACTTATTGTTGTTTCCCAAAGACTTTTATTGGTGGACAATGGGCATAGCCTTGCGGAATTATACCAAATCCATTGATAATGAGGTAGTTACCGAGCAACCCAACCCCGAATCCGCCCTGCCGGACGTGGCAGATGAATCCGATTTACCTTCTATCAATACAAAAGAGACAGACCCAGAGTCAAATAGTAAATAACTTTTGCAAAACATTGATTATCAATTGGTTACTAAATATTTTACAAAACTTTTAAGGAGTTGCCCTAAGCAATTCCTTTTTTTTGCTACTATATAAGCAATAGTTCAGACAGTTTCGGGTTTCTAAGCCCCCTGCTCCGCCAAAGGCGGAGGTTCTTTTTCGAATTTTTCGTTAATTGATTGATAATCCGCCTTTGGAGGATAATCTTTGATTTTTGACAAATATAGTATGTAACACCAGCAATTCCCACTATAGATAAGTGCCTGATTATCAATGAGTTATAAAACTTTTATTAAATTATAAAACCCTGATAATCAGGCAGTTATAAAATAATCGTTTACCCATATTTTTAACTCTTTGATTATCAATGAGTTATATGTACCAAAGTGGGAATTGCTGATGTAATCCAGCCTTTAGGCTGTGCCTCTCACAGCCTAAAGGCTGGGTTACAATAACGTGAATATTTTAGTAACTATTTGATAATGAGCTAATTATCATACAAAAATGCACTCTTTTTGACAAAAAATCAATTGTTTCAAAAATAAAATTGTATTATTTTAATATAATAAATATTTAATATGATTTTTGTAGAAAT